>JAADIB010000048.1 GCA_013151565.1 Chlorobiota bacterium | reverse complement strand
GTTGAAGACCTGGTAAACGAGAAAATCAGCAAGCATATAGAAAGAATTAGACATGCAGACACCCCGTTTGATGAAGCAAAAAAAATGGGTGCTCTGATGTTCTTTGGCGATAAATATGGTGACAAAGTAAATGTAATTCAGTTTGGTGATTTCTCTATGGAATTCTGCGGAGGTACTCATGTCAGGAACACATCTAATATAAAGTATTTTAAAATTGTAAGTGAGTCATCAATTGCCAGTGGAGTTAGAAGAATAGAAGCTGTTACCGGTCGTGGTGTGGCAAAATATATTGAGGAATTGGAAAGCAAAGTAACGGAACTGACCGCAAAAATTGAAGAAGCTGCGAGCGAGATCGAAGGAATAAAAAATCATATTGCTGATTTAAATTCGGAAGATAAATCTAATCCAAATAACAATTTGCAAAGTGATATTTCTTTGCAGTCGGAAGAAATAATTAAGGTCAAAGATGCTCTTAATAACGATGAAAATGTTGATGTTCAAAGAGTAAAAAATGTAATTGTAGAGTTAGAAAATAATATTGCAACTATGTCTTCGAGATTTTCAGAATTGAATGAAGAAAAAAGGAAGCTCGAGAAAAGATTATCCGAGTTGGAGCTTAAATCAAAGCTTGGTGGTATTGGTTCTATCGTAAATTCGCCGATTGATGTAAATGGTATTAATTTATTCAAAGGCAAAGTTGATGCATCGAATATGGACGACGAGTTAAAATCAATGGGCGATGAACTCCGTAATAAGATGGGAAGCGGGATCGGTATCTTGATCTCTGCATTTGATGAAAAGGTCGGTATTGTCTGTGTCGTTTCTGATGATCTGATCAAAGAGAAAAAAATAATGGCTGGTAAAATTGTTGGTTCTGTTGCTAAGATTGTCGGCGGTGGTGGTGGCGGACGTCCGCACCTTGCAACTGCCGGAGGAAAGGACGTTTCTAAGATTGACGAAGCACTTAGTAAAACGGAAGAGATAATTTACAATTTACAATGAGCAAATAACAATGAAAGAAAATGTTCTAAAAAATAAGAGTTTTGAATTTGCCTCCAGAACTGTGTGAATTTTTGATAAAAAAGAATTACTGAAACTTCTAATTTCAATCATTAAGTCAACAAAGAAGAATCAATTGTAAATTGTTATTTATAAATAAACTTAGTTTGTTTAAATATTTTGTAATCAACCAGTGTTGTCCGGTAAAAATTAAAATTCCCGAAAACAATTATTTAATAATCTAAAATTTAAGAAAACATAGCCTTTGTCCAAAAGAACCTCAATCTACTCAAAAAGAATTAGTTGTTCAGATGATTTATTAGATAAAAACGACTACTCAACCTCTGGGTTTTCTATAAATAAGATTAAGTTTAAGTAAGTCATAAGATAAAATCTTACAATTGAACCAATGTTAGAATAAGCCCAATGCCTTTTAACTTTTCGTTGAATTACGAGCATAATAAGTTGAATAATTAAACTGACCCAAATTTGTATTTCAATTGCATTTTGTCTATCACCAAGAAAATACTTCAATCGAAAGTTTTGCTTTAACCTCTCAAAGAGTTTCTCTATTTGCCATCTATTCTTATATGTTTCAGTTACTTTTTCAGCACTTAATCTAATGTTATTAGTATGAATTCGTAAACTTTCTGAAGTGGTTCATACCAGTAGGCGATTCTTCTTAGTTCGATGGTTTTATCATTTTTAGATATCTCTTTTTTTTTATCTTTAAGTATACCCGGATCAAATTCATCTTTTATTTTAAATTCATCTATACTAGTGTATAAAACATTATTTTTCTGACGTGTAGCAAAATATATCCTATCTAATAACCACTGAGAGTATTGTTCATAATCATTTATCAAAGACAATGATTGATTTGATTAAGTAGAAGTATAATCCAAACAGATAAAGATGTTGTCATAAATTAAGATATTTTTCTATGACAGTCTCTTAAAATATTTTTATCGTAGTAATAACATTTTTTTGTTATAAATTTATCGCCAAGTTTAATTGTATAAAAATATACACCACTTACATATTCAATCCGTTGAACAACACTTTGTGAACCCCTGCTTTTTTATAACCATTAACAAGATCAGTAACTTTCTCACTTAAAATATTAATTACTTTAATATTTACATAGCTGCTCTTTGGAAGCGAATATATGATTGTGGTTGTAGGCTTGAATAGGTTGGATTATCCAACCTTTTTAAAAATAAAAGGGACAACCTTTCGGAAGTCCCTTTAGTCAGAGTACGTAATAATTAGTATAATACTAATTAAATTTTTTGGTTAAACGTCGAAATACATTCCATACTCAAATGGATGTGGCTGCAATGCTAACGGTCTGATCTCTTTATCAAATTTATAATCAATCCATGTTCTGATCACATCTTCTGTAAACACATCTCCCTTCAATAAGAATTCATGATCATTTTCAAGAGCTCTTAATGATTCAGATAATGTTTCCGGAGTTGACGGTACAAATGCCAATTCTTCCGGATCCATATCGTAAATATCTTTATCAAGCGGATCGCCCGGATCAATTCTGTTTATGATTCCATCCAAGCCAGCCATCATTAGTGCTGAAAATGCCAGGTATGGATTTGCCGCCGGATCAGGACACCTAAATTCAACTCGTTTTGCTTTCGGATTGCTTGAGTACATCGGAATTCTTAATGCGGCGCTTCTGTTGCTTTGAGAATAAGCCAATTTAACCGGAGCCTCAAATCCCGGAACTAATCTTTTATAAGAGTTTGTTAGCGGGTTTGTAAATGCTAATAATGCCGCAGCATGTTTTAGTATTCCGCCGATGTAGTATAAACCCAATTCACTCAACCCGGCATATCCGCCGCCGGCAAATAGAGGCTTACCTTTTTTCCAAAGACTTGTATTAAGATGCATTCCGCTTCCATTATCACCGGCAAGAGGTTTTGGCATATACGTAGCAGTTTTTCCGCTTAGTTTTGCCGTATTCTTTACAACATATTTAAACATCAATAACTGATCGGCAGATTTTAACAACGGTTGAAATCGCATATCAATTTCGCACTGACCGCCGCTTGCAACTTCGTGATGCTGTGCTTCAACTTGAATGTCCATATTGATTAATTTTTGGACCATCTCATTTCTAAGATCATTCAAAGCATCTGTTGGAGGAATGGGAAAATAACCTTCTTTATATCTAGGTCTGTAGCCCAAATTTGGTCCGATATCAGTTCCGGTATTCCATCTTCCTTCCTCAGAGTCAACAAAATAAAAAGCGCTGTTCGGTGTAGAATCAAAACGTACATCATCAAATATGAAAAACTCTGCCTCAGGTCCAAAATAAATCGTGTCTGCAATACCTGTTGATTTCAGGTATGCTTCAGCTTTCTCGGCAATGCTTCTAGGGCATCTTGAATATTTTTCCTTTGTTGCGGGTTCATATACGTCACAGATCAAACTGATTGTCGGCGCTTTTACAAACGGATCACTAAACATTGTATTTGGATCAGGAATAATCAGCATATCACTTTCGTTGATCGCTTTCCATCCCCTTATCGAAGATCCGTCAAATCCAATTCCATCAACAAAAGTTTTAGCGTCAAATTCACTAATTGGAATTGTTAAATGCTGCCATTGACCTGGAAAATCCATGAATTTAAAATCAATGAATTCAATTTTATTCTGCTTAACAAAGTTAAGAACTTTTTGGATAGGCGTAGCTGCCTTTGTTTTTGCTTTAGCCATAAATTACTCCTTGGTTTTTAAATTTATTTTTGTTGTTTCTTTAATTGTCGAAAGGACAAATCGTGTATGGGTTCTTGTTACCCCTTTCCACGATTGAATTGTGTTCAGAAGTTTTTCAAGCGCTTCAGTATCTTTTGCAACTGCTTTCATAACATGCGAGCCTTCACCAAGAATTGCATAGCACTCAAGTATTTCATCTGTTTCCCTTACGTGTTCTGCAAATTTTTCAAAATGCATTGACGAATCGATAACTACGGTGATCAGTACCATAATATCATAGCCGAAAATTTTCTTGTTCAACTTTGCATAGTAGCCGGATATCACTCCACGCTCTTCTAATTTTTTTAGTCTTTCACTAAGCGACGGTAATGACAAACCGACCTCTTCGGCTAATACATTTCTTTTGGTTCTTCCTTGTTCCTGAAGAATATTCAGCACTTTTATGTCAATATTATCTAACATGTCTTAATTATTTAGGTATATTATAAATTATGACTCAAAATATAAGGCTTAACGTAAATGTATGCAAATATATTTTGTCCTTTTTATTTGAATATTCTAAAATTGTGAGTTAATATTCAGTTATTTGTAACAAATATTTAAATTTGTCGTATTCTTTACAGATAATTAATTAGTTTAAAATTATCATTGTATTCAGTATATTGTTTTATCCAACAAAATAGACAGGAGGTATCATGAAAAAAAATGTGGGTTCCGTTGATAGATTATTACGACTAATACTTGGTGCAGTAATTATTGTATGGGGAGTATATGATGAGAGCTGGTGGGGACTTATTGGTTTAATACCGCTGCTTATGACGGGCTTAATGAATTGGTGTCCAATTTATGTGCCCTTTAAAATATCTACAATAAAAGCGGGTGATAATAAAAAGGAGATTTGAGATAGGTTTTAAATTATAATTTTGCTGAACCCCTGCTTTTAGCAGGGCTCAGCAATTATAATTTTCCCTTGTGGGGAAGAAATATTATTAATACTTATTTTGCTAAAACTGCTGTAACTTTTTCAGCGGCTTCTTTAAGATTTGCTGCAACTTCAAAATTCATTTTTGATTTCTCTAATAGCGCGGCAGCTTCCTCGGCGTTTGTTCCGTCCAATCTTATAATTATCGGGATCTCAACTTTGATCTGGTTAACCGCATCGATAACACCCTGCGCAACGCGGTCGCATCTAACAATTCCGCCGAAGATATTTATTAAAATTGCTTTAACTTTCGGGTCGGTAAGAATTATTTTGAATCCGCTTGCAACTGTTTCTTTGTTTGCAGTACCGCCAACATCAAGAAAGTTGGCAGGTTCACCCCCGGCAAGTTTGATTATGTCCATCGTTGCCATTGCCAGCCCGGCTCCGTTAACCATACAGCCAACGTTACCATCAAGCTTAATGTAATTCAACTGATATTTCGAAGCTTCTATTTCAAGCGGGTCTTCTTCATCCAGATCTCTGTATGTTAAAATGTCTCTATGACGATACATTGCATTGTCATCAAAATTCATTTTTGCATCAAGCGCAATAACGTCGCCTTCCTTTGTTACAACCAACGGATTTATTTCAGCGATAGTTGCATCCGTATCATCAAATGCTTTGTAAAGACTTAACAAGAATTTTACAGCATTCTTGAATTGCACTCCCGATAATCCTAAACCGAAAGCCAGCTTGCGAGCTTGATAAGCCTGAAGTCCAACTGCCGGATCAATAGTTTCTTTTAATATTTTCTCGGGAGTTTCTGCGGCAACTTTTTCAATTTCCATTCCGCCTTCTGTTGAAACCATAACTACATTTCGTGACTGATGTCTGTCCAAAGTAATTCCAACATAGAGTTCCTTGGCAATGTTCATTCCCTGCTCTATCAATAAGCGCTTTACAATTCTGCCCTCGGGTCCGGTTTGATGTGTGACCAGATTCATTCCCAATATCTTTTTTGCATATTTGCGAACTTCGGGAATTCCTTTTGCAACTTTAACGCCGCCGCCTTTACCTCTGCCGCCCGCATGTATTTGCGCTTTAACAACCTTAACTTTCCCTTTAATTTCTTTTGCCGCTTGTACTGCGCCGTCAACAGTATACGCTACGTGTCCCTCAGGAACAGGAACGTTGTACTTTCTTAAAATCTCTTTTGCCTGATATTCATGGATTTTCATAATGACCTTTTGTTTTTTATATACTAAACAATTTTTTATTTATTAACATTAAAACTATTCTATTTAACTGAATTTATCAATAAAAGTAAGTACGAAAAATTTTTAGTTTTGAATTTACTTTTGTGGACTATGGACTGCAAGTCCATAGGTTTGGTTGCGAATAAAATTCGTTTAGAAGCACCAAAAAGTAAATAACAAAAGACAAATAATTACCAAGTTTCAAATTCCATTTTTAAGACATTTGTTTTTTTATTTCATAATTGTTTCAGTATAACTCTTTGTATTTTGATAGATTGAGTTTTGGTATTTATTTGTTATTTCAATTTTGATATTTGTCTTTTTGTTCTATTTTTTTAGAAGCTAAAGCGAGATACTTAGTTTTAACTCCGAACTGTGAACAATATAAGACATTGCCTCCTTTTTGTTTTTATTATGCTTATATTATAAACTCAATTTATAATTACTTAGGAAAGTATAATGAAAAAATATAAAACAACAATGATCCTGTTTTTAGGATTATCCCTCTCGCTGTTTGCGCAAGGGTTCAAAACAAATATTACAGGAGTACAGACTTTTAATTTCGCAGATAAGATGGGAAGAAACCAAGCAACATTCTACAGTGAAACTCCGATAGAAGATATTAATGGAACCGCTTCCGGCTTATCCGGTACGGCTACATTGGATGTTTCTGATCTCTCTACTCTAAAAGGGAAAATTGAAGTTACCGTTGAATCATTCAGAACCGGTATTGAGATGAGAGATGGACATGTTAAAGGGAAAAAGTGGCTTAATG
>JAADIB010000277.1 GCA_013151565.1 Chlorobiota bacterium | reverse complement strand
CATCCACAAGAGAAGCTGCGCTTGATGCAAACAACATTCCGCTGTCGGTTTATGATAATCTTGTTAACTCAGTGAATGAACGACTTGAACCTCTGCATCGCTGGGCTAAGATCAAAAAGGAGTTTTTGAAACTGGACAGCTTTCATGCGTATGATGCTTATGTAACTTTGTTTCCATCAGTTAAAAAGAAATATACTTACGAGAAAGGAAAAAGCATTGTGTTGGATTCGCTTAGCCCAATGGGTAAACAGTACATTGAAGATGTAAATTTTGCTTTCAATAATAGGTGGGTTGATGTTTACGAAACTAAAGGTAAAAGAAGCGGCGCTTACTCTTCCGGCACTACATTCGGTGTTCATCCGTATGTTCTGCTCAATTGGAGCGAAGAACTGAATGACGTATTCACTCTTACTCACGAGATGGGACACAACATGCACTCATATTATACGGGAATGAATCAGCCTTATCCGTATGCTAATTATTCAATCTTCATCGCAGAAGTTGCATCAACACTGAACGAAGCGCTTTTGCTTGAGCATCTGATTAACATATCGGAATCCAAAGAAGAAAAACTGTTTTTAATAGAGAAGCATATAAATAATATTGTAACTACATTTTATCGCCAAACGTTGTTTGCAGAATTTGAGCAGATAGTTCACGAGCAAAATCAAAGAGGCGATGCATTAACCCCGGATGTGCTCTCTAAATTATACAGCGAGCTTCACCTAAAATATTGGGGCAGCGCAATGACTTTGGACATGGAAGAAGCACACACTTGGGCGAGAGTTCCGCATTTTTACTACAACTTTTATGTGTATCAATATGCCACTAGTTTTGCTGCTTCAGAAGCATTGGCGATAAAAATAAAAAATGAAGGTGAACCGGTAGTTCAAAATTATCTTGAATTCCTTAAAGCAGGCAGTTCCGATTATCCGATTAATGTACTTCATCAAGCCGGTATTGATATGCGCTCGCCTGAACCGATAGTTGCAGTAACAGAAAAAATGAATCAGCTATTAAATGATTTAGAAAGTTTAATATAGTTCTGGAGAAGTATTATGAAAATTTACACAAAAGAAGATCTGAACAATTACGAACTTGCGCTAACGTTTGACGACATTAGCTTAGTCCCGACTGAGGTATCGGAAATTAAGAGCCGCGTTGAGACATCGACAAATACAACTTTTATGGGAAAGAAATTAAGTCTTCCGGTAATTTCAAGTCCTATGGATTCGGTTACAGGCATCGAGATGGCAAAAGAGCTTACCAACTTAGGCTGCTTGGGAGTTGTAAATAGATTCGGTTCAACTCTGGAAAATTTATTTTCAACTCAAGATAACATTGAAGGAATTCATGCGGTATCAATTGCTCTGAGCACAGATAACGCGATAATTGAAAAATTAGCTGAGCAGAATTTAATCGTTTGTATTGACACGGCTAACGCAAACAACTATGAAGTTCTAAAAAAGTGCGAAGAAATAAAATCGAAGTTTGAAGTAAAAGTTATGATAGGGAACATTGCTCACGGCGGAACACTTGGTCAGCTAGTGGATGCCGGCGCTGACTCGGTTAGAATTGGAATAGGCGGCGGAAGCGTTTGTACAACTTCAATCCAGACTGGTATTGGACTTGGGCAAGTGTCATCATTGCTTGATGTTTACTTCATACGGAAAGAGAACGATCTTAGCATTGAACTTATAGCAGACGGTGGAATAAAAAGTCCGGGCGATGTAGCAAAGGCAATAGCGCTCGGCGCTGATTCGGTAATGCTAGGCAGAATGCTTGCGGGTACACGGGAAACTCCAGGTGAGGTTATTAAGTATCAAGATCAACTCTGGAAAAAATACAGAGGTTCCGCCTCGTTCGGTGTAAAGATGAAAAATGAATTTATCGAGGGTGAAGAAACAATGGTCCCGTACAGAGGTGCGGTGAAAAATGTTATTGACAGTATTTCCGACGGTTTAAGAAGTTCAATGAGTTATATGAATTGCAAATCGTTGGACCAGTTGAGAAACACCGAAACATTTGCCGTACTTTCAAATAGTTCTTATTTGGAAAGACTGCCAAAAAAATAAACGGTACTAAAATTTTGAGTTGATCATAAAATGGCAAAACAAAAACTAGAAATCGTCTTCTCTTAATTCATCATTAAGTATTGTGATTCTGTTTTTTCCATTTTGACGTGAATTTCTATAATTACCGGTGTTTTGCTGCTGATCGGATAGTTTTACTACTTTTGGATGGTGCTGTTTAATTTCGGTTGAACTTCTTTTCCTGGGAATTCTTACAATAATTTCCTTTTTGTTCCTATCGTTGTTTCCATAGCTTTCCGGCGGGATATTTCCTAATTTCTTGCGTATTTGATAAGTTAAGTAAGAAATTAGAATTGTTATTAATGCAATTAACCCAAAGCCAATTAAGCTCCAGTAAATTATCGGGAATAGTTCCATATATCTAAAAATAATTATTAAATAAAAGTAATATAAATTTATCTTTATTATCTATCAATTAGAATACCACAAAATAAGACCTAATTGTGAATTATTTCAAAGCATTTTGCTCCCAAAATATTACCGAGCTATGTAAAAATTTCCTGTAACTTATTGATTAATAAAAAGTTATACGAAATCTATATTTTGATTTTAATCTTCTTTTTGATAAATTTCTAAGCTCGAAAATATTTTACTAATAACTTAGAGAGATAAACATGACCAAAGCCGACATAGTTGAAAGAGTAGCA
Source organism: Chlorobiota bacterium (assembly GCA_013151565.1). Taxonomy (GTDB): domain Bacteria; phylum Bacteroidota; class Ignavibacteria; order Ignavibacteriales; family Melioribacteraceae; genus SZUA-22. The sequence goes on along the minus strand of JAADIB010000277.1, from coordinate 1,180 downwards.
TCTGGTACAGGCTTAACAAAGTTGGAAACAGAAGCTATTATTGAAGGTTTTCTTAATACGGTAATACAGTCTTTAAGAGAAGGAAATGGTATTGAGATTCGAGGATTTGGCAGTTACAGAGTTAAGAAGAAAAATGCCAGATATGCCAGAAATCCGAGAACAGGAGAAAAAGTGTTTGTAGATGAGCATTATGTGCCGACATTTAAGTTTTCAAAAGATTTTAAATCCTCGGTTGATAGAGGTATGAAAGAGAAGAATAAATAAATGAGTCAAGAAAAGGTAAATATCGAAAATAGCAAAGAATTCAGTACAGCTAAAATCATTTACTTGGTGATCTTCCTTCTAATTGTTGGAATGGTAATATTACTGGGTTCTGATACGTTTAATTCTCCTACGGTAAATCCTTCAGTAGGAAATAATACCGGACAGGCTAATGATCAGCATGTTCACAATGGGGCGGATCTTTCAAAACTCGAGGAAATTAAAACACTGGAAGAAACAGTAGCAGCAGATCCAAGTAATTCCGATGCCCTGCTAAAATTAGGACATTTACTGAATGATTCCGGTTTCTACGAGAAAGCTATTGAACGATATAAAAGTTATTTGAAAATGAAACCAAACGAACCCGATGTAATTGTTGATATGGGTGTTTGTTACTATCAATTAGGTGATACTGATTCAGCAATAAAAACAATGGAAAGCGCTATTAAAATAAAACCAGATCACCAGATAGCAAATTTTAATTTAGGAATAGTTAATTCAGCTGCGGGAAATCATGATAAGGCAATTGAGTGGTGGAAGAAAGCAGTGAAAATCGATCCCAATTCAAATATTGGTAAGAAAGCTAAAGATTTATTAGAAAATCATTAAAGGAGACGAGAATATGCCTTGTGGTAAAAAACGCAAACGTCATAAAATGGCAACTCATAAGAGGAAAAAAAGATTAAGAAAAAATAGACATAAAAAGAAAATGAAATAATTTCTATTTTTTAAGCCAACTTAGCTCAGTTGGTAGAGCAATTCACTCGTAATGAATAGGTCAGCGGTTCGACTCCGCTAGTTGGCTCTAAATTCAACTCAGCTAACTTAGCTTAGTTGGAATAATGATGCAGCAGTTTTTAGATTCTGTTTGTTGCCCGAGTTTTATGAAGAAAAAAGGTATCCATTTGGATGCCTTTTT
>JAADIB010000331.1 GCA_013151565.1 Chlorobiota bacterium | reverse complement strand
GGGCAGCCCGAACTGTATTATATTCTCGAGCGCTACTTCTGCTTGATGCTGGAGATTATGGCCCGCAGTGGATTATTGCAAATGTAGCAGAAGCTTTAGGGACAACACCTCGAAGTCTCGAGCATTTGAAAAAACGATTTGTCAAAGAAGGTCTTTCTTCCGCTATTGAACGGAAGAAACGTGTGAGGCCCCCTCGAGAGATTCAATTTGGTGGTGAATTTGAAGCCCACCTTCTGGCTTTAGCATGTTCAGAAGCCCCAAAAGGGAGAACACGATGGACAGTGCGTCTGTTGGCTGAAAAGATGGTTGAATTGAAGATAGTACCGAGTGTTTCTCCGATGACGGTATGTAAGACTTTAAAAAAAATAAACTTAAGCCTCACCTGAGTAAGTACTGGAAGATACCGCCCGAGCAAAATGCCAGCTTTGTTGCGGCAATGGAAGATATTCTCGAAGTTTATGCGCGTCCTTACAACCCAAAGTTTCCGGTTGTGTGTATGGATGAATCGAGTGTGCAGCTGATTGGGGAGGTGCATGAGCCTATTCCCGCAACCTCCGGTCATCCTGTTCTGATGGATGACGAATATGTTCGCAAGGGAGTTGCAAGCATCTTTATTGAAGTAGAGCCGCTTGGAGGAAAGCGCAAGGTGAAAATCACTGAACGGCGGACACGGATTGATTGGGCTCATTTCATCAAAGAGATGCTTGAAGAGCGTTATGCAGCTGCCGAGAAAGTAGTTCTGGTTATGGACAATCTCAACACACACAACACGGCCTCGCTATACACGGCTTTTCCACCTGAAGAAGCCAGGTGTTTGGCGAATCGCCTTGAAATACATTACACTCCTAAACACGGGAGTTGGCTGAATATAGCAGAGATTGAACTCAGTGTGTTGAAGCGACAATGCCTTGCAGGTCGAATTGATTGCATTGAGAAGATGCGAGCTGAAGTGGCTGAATGGAATACCGATCGAAACAACCGCCAAACAAAGGTTGATTGGCAGTTTAGAACAGGTGATGCTCGCATAAAACTTAAACGGCTTTATCCGAGATTTTAAAATTTACAGTGTACTAGCTATATATCTTGAACTTTGTCAATCAACTTCCGCACAGCCGGAAATATATAGACATTCTCTAGAATAAGCAAACAAATATACAACTTACGTTGTTCTAAGACCTATTCAAAGGCGATGCGAAGCGAGCCATGTTAGAATACCCCTCTGACCCCACTCCCCTGCTCTGATAAACAAGTTAGCGCTTATGGGGATGCCGGGAAACCGGCATTCCTACCGCTACCACTCCCTCTTGACCCCACTCCCTCTCTTGACTGGATTCCCGTTTTCACAGGAATGACGACTTTTTACGAGTTCATCAAGTATGAGGTCTGTAAAGTTTACGTTTACCATGCCGATAATATTTATATCATCAAAAAATTGAGGAAAAGAGTCCTTATGCCCATTTCAGTAAGGCTAAGACGCTGCTCCCTCCCCAGTCAGGAAATTAAATTACTATTACAAATTGAATTTTGGAGGTATACGATAAAAAAACAACTAATTGCAATCCTTACTTTTCTTGGAGTCTGCACTGTGTTCGTTACTTTCTCTCATGCAGGTTGGAACCCGAACAAATCAGAGAAGGCAAATGATCACAATGTTAAGAAGATAAAAGTAGATGAAACTATTACGAATTTTAAAAATACTAATTCAAACATGGAGTTTTTTTTGAAAAGGCCTATGGTTATGCCGTATTTACCTCGGTAGGTAAAGGAGGTGCTTTCGGCAAGGGAAATGTATATGAAAGAGGAAACCTGGTCGGCAGATCAACATTAATGCAACTTACAATTGGCTTACAACTTGGCGGCCAACTTTATAGTGAAATTGTTTTTTTTTAACAAAGATACTGTCGATAACTTTAAAAATGGTAAGTTTGAATTATCAGCTCAAATCTCTGCTGTAGCTGTAAAAAAAGGAGTGTCTACTGATACCGTCTATAATAATGGCATTGCCATCTTCACTTTTATCAAAGCTGGGTTACTGTATGAAGCTTCTTTAGACGGACAGAAATTTACTTTTAAACCTATTCAATGAGGATTGAGACGACATTTATTCAATTATTCAAAAACATGGTTTAAGGGTATTGGTTGCAACTCCTTAATAATTAAATTATTTCTACCCAAAAGTTGCAGGTTGAACGTCACACGCTTGAAAGCTTAAATGAAGCACTTTAAATTCATTCTACTGGTTATTTGTGTGGCAGTCATTTTTATTGCTCTGTCTTACTTCAACAGTAAAAATAAAATCACTGTAAAATCAGAGAAAACTAATATTAAGATAATTAGTATTGCCGATGTTCCTGGAATCGCTGAAAACACTTTGAATAATATCGGTAAATTTTATGACCTAGATGAAAATGTCATTTATTACAAGGATCTGAATGAATATGACTTCTTAATAAAACCTTATAACAGAAAATTTAAATACAGAAAAAAATCTAAGGGTAATCAAGGCAATGCTAGTTCAGAAGAAAATATTTTTGAGGAGGAAGTTAGTGAATTTGGAAAACCAATTGTCATTAAAGGTGGACCTGCTGATATAAATAATATTGTTAATGAAATTATCTATATAAATGAGAGACTAGAACTTAACATATTAGATCGTGGACTTAAAATATGCAAAGTAGCAACAAATCATGTATATAGTATTTTCAAGGATATAACTGTTTTCGCTAAAGATATTTTGTTGTATTGCAAGAGTTCCTTACTGCACCCCATAGAAGCGGCAAAAAAACTATACAAAGGAGCAAAAGAGTTATATGGTAGTGCTTCTAATTCAGCTTTAAAGGTAATAGAATTAATTAATGAAGGAGTAAGTATTGATCAAATATATTCGTATTTAGAAGAGTTTTCAAATAATTTATGGCTGGTATTTTGTGATAAGACATCAAAAGAGCATAACATTGACTATGCCCTTATAAATTTTGACACAACCAGAGATTTTATTGAAAATGAATCTCTTGAGAAGATATTAACTATAGGTACAGTTGAAATTGCTGCATTATTTGTTAGCTGGACAAAGATTAGCAAATTGAAATATGTTAATGATGTTAAAAAAACTAAAACGATGACTGTTATGATTCGTATTATGCCGATATTGAACAGAATTAAAAACAGTAAAGCCCTAAAACCAGTAATGACATTTGGTGAAAAATCACAGAATGATTTTCTCAAAACAGTGAAATTAAAATCAGGTAAAAGTAATATTAAAAAGAAGTATTCCAGAAGTAGCAATCCCAAAAAAAACAAATTCAACAATAGTGAAAAGGCTGCCGCACTAGAAAAAGAGCTGGGGAAGGAATATAAGGTTTATTCTGAAAATGACTTATGGGGTGTTAGGAAAACCGGCACAAGTCGAGCAGATTATGTTGTTATTGACGAGAAGAGAAAGCGTAAAGGCCATGTTGAAGAAAAATCAGCTAGTGAAATTAAAAAAGGAAAAAGCAGTTGGTGCAAAAATTCAAATAAAAATGACCACCTTAGTAAATGTAGGCGAAAGGTGTTAAGTAAATTTAAAGGGAAATGTACGAATGAAGCAGCGTGGCTTATAGTAGTTGGGTGTCAGGCAAATTGTAATCGACAAAATCACTTTAAAGATAGCAAACTAGACAATAAGTATGCTGATTATGAAAATTATACTGGTATAAAAATACCTGCTGAAAATATGGATGAGTTATTTAGTGCATTAAAAGAACATGGGGGAAGTAATTTGCCTATAAAAGATCTAGGAAATGGTGAAGTAATAGTTGAAGTAACTGATGAAGTCATGGACCAACTCAGCAATAAAATAGGTGTTACTGGCTCATTAAAAAGTGCGTGTAAGCCAACAAAAAGAATGAGGAGAATGAGTGGGGGCATGTCACTATGAAAGATTTG
>JAADIB010000047.1 GCA_013151565.1 Chlorobiota bacterium | reverse complement strand
ATTAATATCGTTCATTTGAACTAAAAGTGTAAAAAACACCAATATTTTGATGATTTGTGAAAGTTTCATTTCCCCTAACTAAATTTAATAATCTTGCATCAAATAATTTCCATGAACATTTTACTTAAGAGCTAAATATCTTTATATGGCTTAATATTTGATAGTAAAAACATATAATGTCAAAAAGCGTGCTAAAAATATTTTTTAGTTAAAAATCAATTATAAAAACTAGATATGTTCAAAATTAGAGATTTGCAAAAAGATCAATAGCGCGCGGATAAAACACTTGCCCACCAATTTTTATGGCGCGGGGATTGAACAGATTTACACGGATCTTTAAAATAACGATTGGCTGTTTCAGCGGTAGTGACTCGCGCAATGCCATCTGGGCAATAAATTGGGAGAATTCTCACACAGAAGGAGTTGACTAGTACAATTGTAATGCCGCGCATAGTCAAGCCTGAACACCAATCAAAAAGCATATGCTGCTTGGAGTTTGTGGGTGAGTTTTGTGAAGTAAGTTTGAATTCCAGAAAAAACAAACATATAACAAGGGTTGAAAAATACAATGCTAATTTATTTTGCGTAGAGTATTAAGAAATTTTTGAAGTTTATCAAAAGCCACAGCGTGTTTATCCTTACTCATCCGATCAAGGTTTAGCATCTTCCATCTTATCGATGGTAAATTTTTCACACCGTCTAATCCAAGTAATTCCCATTTAGGTGTCTTGCTTTTGAAAGAGAGTAGAAAATTAATATCATCATCAGATATTGACGAATGGATTTGTTCGATTAGTTCATCCCTGCTTTTAATTAATTCCTCAATACTCACATTATCCATTGTCATACCAGAAAATTCTTGATTAAAAATATTAGTAATATCAATAAGATTTGGGTTTAAAAGCTCAACAATTGGTCTGTTATTACTTATTAAATAAGCAATGAGTGTTTTCCTTAATTTATCACTTATGCCTTCGTTTTCTAAAAGTAATTTAATATCATAAAAATCTCTCGGATGCTGTCTATCTAAAGCAGCACATATCTTACCGGCATAAACATCCTCAAATGATAGAGATAGAATCTCAACATCCATTTCAAACAATTCTGATGCTTTATTTGAAAGAGACAGCTTAACCGGCGGATGTACAGAACCCCGAATGGTTGTATTGACTTCTACCTTAACATGTACACCATCTCCTTGAATAAGCAATCCGGACAAAAATTCTGTGTTATTTAGTTCCCGAGTATTTACTAATGTTCGGGGAATGGTTTTTTTAATATCATCTTTTATTCGATTAAGTATATTAGTAATATCTTGAAGAGAAGACTCCCTATCAGCAATTGGTAAATATGTTAAATCAATATCAACCGAGAGTCTTGGCATATCTCTAAAGAAAAGATTTATTGCAGTTCCGCCTTTAAGAGCAAGATTATCCTCCTTGCTGATAATTGGAAGAACTCTAAGCAATAATTTTACTTGGTTAAGGTAGGTCTCATTCATTAGATTCCCGTGGAACGGTTATTTGATATTTAGGATCGAGCATACCATTTGGGACTATACTTCTCTTACCTTTTCCTAAGTCAAATTTTTGTAAATCCAACTTCTTAAACCATGGATGATTATGTTTCTCAGCTAAATACAAAAATAATCTCTTTGCCTTTACAGATTTACATTTAAGCAATATATTGGATATTATTTTAGGTCTCAATGTCATTAGACCATTCATTATTAAATCCGCTTCATTGTATGATTCACTTCCTGGAACCTTAAGCAACATCTCCATTATTGCCAACTCTGGAGAAGAGACTTTTATAGATATACCATTCGATGTTTCATGAGAAAGAAAACTTTGATCATAAGTCCCACATTTACTGGTTTTAGTTATCTCGAGTTCAACATTCCAAGTATGATCTCTAAACCATTTTGGCAAAAGTTTATTATCATTATGGAATAGATTTACTTTTTGCAATTCATCTGAGATAGTGTGAGCAAAACCTTTTAATTGCAAAGCGGATTTTCCCCCAACATGTATAGTTGAATCTAATTCTGTTTGAAGTGTAAATAATGCACCATACCACTCTACTTTATCGCCATTAAGCTTATAAGCTCCATAGCCGAATGATTCAAGCCATTTACTCTTTGCATATTTCTGCAAAAGATCATCCGAGTATCCATTTTGACGTAATGAGTAGGACGTTCTAACAGTACCTTTTTGCCAACTGCTCAATAACCGGTTTAATTTGCTTTGCATAACTATAGCCTTACTATATAAATATCAATTTAAATAAACTATTTGTATTTATTGGTTTATAATTATAAGTATATATATAGTATTAGTCAAGATATCCTAACAAAAATAAACCAAGTGTTTTGATCTTTTTAACATATAATTGTATGCTTCATAGTCAAGTGCTGAACGCCAATCAAAAAGCATACGCTGCTTGGAATTTGTGGGTGAGTTTGGTGAAGTAAAACTACTTAGAAATTTCATGTTCATTACGGAACATTCCGTGACGATATATCCAGAAGCATTTGTTGCATAATGTAACATAATGTTGTATATTGTAACATGCAAAATAAGTCTGAGGTAAAGATGAATACAGTTGTAAGAGTCTCAAAGAATATAGTAGAAAAAGCTAGAATACGATCAAAAGTAGAAAACCGTTCTCTTGCCGGACAGATTGAGTATTGGGTAAAGATTGGTAAAATAGCTGAAGAAAACCCTGATCTTTCGTTTGCACAAATAAAAGAAATATTGATTGGACTTGAACAGTTAGAAAACGAAGCAAAAAGTGAATACCAATTTGGATGATTGAATAATGAAAATTTATCAATCGAGTTTATTTGCACGTAAAATCAAAAAATTTCACCATAAACAAAAATTAATTTTAGATAAAGAAATTTCAAAGATTGCTAAAGATCCTAAGATAGGTACAGAAAAAAGAGGCGATTTAAAAGGAATATTTATTCACAAATTTAAAATCAATAAACAATTGTATCTTCTTTCATATCGAAAAAAGAATAAGGATATTGAATTGATAACTATTGGGTCTCATGAAAATTATTACAGAGATCTAAAGTCATACTTAAATTAAAAGTAAATCAAATAGCATACGCTGCTTGGAGTCTTTGAGTAAATTTCGTTAATATGGATTTATTCTTAAAAGAACTGTTGATTTGGGTTTTAAAGTAATATCAATTTTATTTGTGGAATCTGCAACAATCTCTTGATTTTCTGGTTCAATAACTTGAGCAAAAAACGGAAATATTACAGTTCTCTTTCCACCTTCAACTGTGTGAATACACAACCAATTATTCCCAATATAAAGTACATCATCTGTTTCAATGTAAAGATGAACTCCTGCTTTTTTCCAAATGTCTCTTAGTTCAGAATCTGTCCACTTGATCTTTTTGTCTCTAAGCTCTTCATCATTTTCATGGTAAATTTTTGTTCCATATCCATCTGTCCATAAAACTGTAATTCCTTGCTGCCGCCATTTTTCTATTTTTAGTATTTCATTCTTTTGCAATTTAAGTAGTCCCATCAGCCAAATTACTTTGTATTGAGTTGTAGAAATATTATCAAGATCAGTACGCAGAAATAGATCATAGGGCGCTCCCGTTTTTGCTAATGGATAACGATTAGACAAAATTTCATTGGTAAGTTTCCCATAGCTTGCATCCCAGAACGAAAGTTCTTCATCAACTATTACACACACTTGGGATTGCATCTTATTATTATTCTGTGGATGAAATTTTGTATAAAACTGCTGTGTCTTTTCTATTACATTTAGTAACGCAGGATCGCTGAACCAGCCTCCCCACATGTCGAACCACCATCCTCCGTAACCAAAAGCAAGCATACGACCGGCGTTCTTCCACAAAAAAGATACTGAAGTTTCCATCTCTTTAGGACCAAGCCACACACCACTTTCATACTGTCC
>JAADIB010000112.1 GCA_013151565.1 Chlorobiota bacterium | reverse complement strand
TATTTGATAAGCTCGAAGATCAGCTCTGTAAAATAACCGGTTTTTCTGCTGTTTCCTTCCAGCCAAACTCCGGAGCGCAGGGCGAATATGCAGGTCTTATGGTGATCCGTCAATATCATAAATCTCGCAGTGAAGAACATCGCAATATTGTGCTGATTCCTTCATCGGCACATGGTACAAATCCGGCAAGTTCTGTTATGGCAGGCAATAAAGTTGTTATTGTTAATTGTGATAAATACGGTAATGTTGATCTCGATGACTTGAAAGAAAAAGCCGAATTGCATAAGGAAAATCTTTCCGCAATGATGCTGACTTATCCTTCAACGCATGGTGTATTCGAACATAAAGTTGTTGAAATGTGTGAAGCTATACATGATAACGGCGGTCAAGTTTATATGGACGGGGCAAACATGAATGCACAGGTCGGATATACAAATCCGGCAGCGATAGGCGCGGATGTTTGTCATCTTAATCTGCATAAAACATTTGCAATTCCGCACGGCGGAGGCGGTCCGGGAGTCGGTCCAATTGCCGTTGCAGAACATTTAGTCCCTTTCTTACCTGGACACTCGGTTGTTAATATCAACAGAAAGGATTCCATTCATGCGGTTTCCGCTGCTCCTTGGGGAAGCGCTAGTATTCTGCCTATTTCTTACGCATATATTCGTATGATGGGGGAAGAAGGATTAAGAAAAGCAACGGAGTTGGCAATCATAAATGCTAATTATATTAAAGCAAAATTGAGCAAATATTTTGATGTTCTATATACCGGTATTAATGGTAATGTGGGACATGAACTTATTTTTGATATGAGGGAGTTCAAAAAGACAGCAAATATTACAGAAGTTGATATTGCAAAGCGATTAATGGATTACGGGTATCATGCTCCCACGGTTTCATTTCCCGTTCACGGAACTTTGATGATCGAACCGACCGAAAGTGAATCGAAAGCAGAGCTTGATAAGTTTTGCGATGCAATGATCTCGATCAGAAACGAAATTGATAAAATTGAAAAAGGGGAATTAGATGCGGAAAACAATCCTTTAAAGAATGCTCCGCATACAGTACTCGAAACAACAAGCAAAAATTGGGAGCATCCGTATGACCGGGAAACTGCGGCATTTCCTTTACAATATTTAACTGAATATAAGTATTGGCCCTCGGTTGCAAGAATTGACGATGCTTATGGTGATAGAAATCTGGTTTGCAGCTGCTTACCGATCAGTGAATATGAAAAGGAGGAATAGAATTGGACATATGTAAAATATTAGAAGATTCAGAAACAATTGCCGTCGTTGGTATTTCGAGCAATCCGAATAGAATGAGCAGAATAATTGCAAACTATCTTATTCATTATGGTTATAATGTTGTTGGTGTAAATCCTGGTAAACCGAAAATTGAAGGGATTGAAGTATATGCCAATTTAAAAGATATTCCTTTCGAAATTGATATTGTTAATGTATTTCGTAAATCCGAAGATATTCCTCAACTTATACCGGATGTGTTAGCCGTGAATCCAAAAGTGCTGTGGCTGCAGTTAGGAATCCGAAATGACGAAGCTGTTAAGCCTGTTATCGAAAAAGGGATTTTAACAATTCAGGATATGTGCATCAAGGTTGAACACGGGATGTGTTTTTAATATTCGTCTCTGGCAAGATCTAATTAAGTTGGTAATAAGTATATTTTGATTACCAAATTCAAGTCGAAACAGTTATATGATAAAATATATATTCACATATTTATTCCTCACTTTTATAATAATTCAAGCTCAGGATTATATTAAACTTTCTCCTCTTGAAAACAAAACAGTTAAAATTGATTCAATAAAAATTGTTGGGAATGAAAAAACCAAAGAGTTCATAATACTGCGGGAATTAACAGTTGAGCCTGGGGATTCTGTAAACTATGAAACTCTTCAGTATAATAAAGAACGAATTTTTAGCCTGGGAATTTTTACTCGTGTCAATTTACGAATTAAACATGAGGATGGATTTAATAAATTAATTATCCAGGTAGAAGAAAGCTGGTATATTTTCCCTGTTCCTTTTATCAATGTTCCTGAAAAAACTTTTTCACGCGTCTCTTACGGTATAAATTTCTATTATTTAAATTTTAGAGGTAGAAACGAAACAATTAAATCAACTCTATCGTTTGGTTACGATCCCTTTTTCTCATTGACTTATAAAAATCCTGTACTGATTCCATCGGCGGACATAAGTTTTCTTTTTGCCGGGATTTATTCAACTCCTATAAATAAAAGTCCCACTGCAGATTCGATACATGGTGGAAATTTTGATTTCAGAACGAGCGGTACTCAAATCTCATTCGGAAAGAGATTGAATTTAAGTAATGATATTTACTTTACTATCGGATACAGTTATACTGAAGCTCCGTCATCTCATGATGCCCCGATAATGGCAAGTAATACGCGAATTGATAGGAGTTTTATTGCGGGAGTTTCCTACGTTTTCGATACACGAAATTTAAAACAGTTTGCTGATGAAGGTCATCTTTTTTCAGCAGATTATGTTTATAAAGGAATAGGGAACAGTAAGATCAGTTATAGCATTTTTGCAGTTGATATAAGAAATTATCGTAAAATAGTCGGCGATCTGATCTTTAAATTTAGGGCTGCGGGAAGACATACTTTTGGCAGAAAAGTCCCTTATTATGATTACTCAATTCTAGGATATAATTTCTATACTAGGGGAAATAGATATTTGGTTCGGGAAGGGAATAATGCTCTTATTGGTTCCATTGAGTTTGGATATCCATTGTTAAAAGAATGGAACTTTAAAATGTCTCTGCCGGTTATTCCAAATAGTTTAACCCGTGCCAGAATTGCTGTCATCTTTAATGTTTTTGCGGATGCAGCTACAACTTTTAATAACGGTGATAAACTTTTAATTAATGATTTTAATTCCGGTTACGGAGTTGGGTTAACATTTTTAATAATGCCGTATTTTATTTTTAGAGCTGAAGTCGCTCTGAATGAAATGGGAAAAGGAGAATTTTTACTTGAGTCAGGAATATCTTTCTAACGTTGAACTATATTTTTCTGATGACATTGCCGATAGTTATATTCAAATGTCAGAGGAAGAATCAAGGCACATTTCTAAAGTTATGCGGCATTCTGTAGGTGAGGAATTATTTGTTACAGATGGGAAAGGAACAATTTATAAAACTTCAATTATTGAAGCATGTTCCAGTACTGTAACATTAAGGATAACTGAACGGATCCAATATACAAATCAATTTGAAAATATTATTTTTTGTCTGCCGCGTCTTAAAAGCAATGATAGATTTGAGTTTGCCTTGGAGAAATGCATAGAACTTGGAATAACAAATTTTATCATCTTCAATTCTGAAAGAACGATTGCGAAAGGTGAAAAATTAGAGCGATGGAACAAGATCGCTCTTGCAGCAATGAAGCAGTCATTACGCAGCTTTTTACCGAATATACAATTTGTTAAATCATTTGATAAATTGAATGAGTTTGATGGAAAGAAATATATTTTTGATCAAAATGCGGAAATTAAATTGGTCGAAATGTTAGCAAATGGTTCTATCGCAGAAGACGAAAAACAATATTTTATCTTTGGTCCGGAAGGGGGATTGTCGGATAAAGAGATTGCCGGCATTAATAATTCCGAATTAATTTCATTAACTCCGAATAGGCTTAGGAGCGAAACTGCAATTGTAACAGCCGCCGCTTTGATTTCTCCAACCGTTAATAGAACACGGACGACACAGATTTAACGGATTATCACGGATTTTGTACCATAAGTAAAAATCTTTGGGGTTAAAACCTCTTTCTTTTCCATACTCAATAGATCACCGACATAAATGTCGGCGCAATTATGCAGCTTTAACTGCCTTCATAATTTGTTGCCAAGTGTTTGGTGACAGCAATGTCTGCATTAAATTTGAATTATAGCGGCAATTATCCTATTT
>JAADIB010000254.1 GCA_013151565.1 Chlorobiota bacterium | reverse complement strand
GCAAGCAGCTGCAGATCGACATTGCCGGCATTCTTTATTGCATCCAGCACAACGCCCGGTCCGCTTATTCCAACATTCAGAACTGCTTCCGGTTCGGTTATGCCGTGAAATGCCCCCGCTACAAAGGGATTATCCTCGGGAATATTTGCAAAGACAACAAGTTTAGCGCACCCGATTGAATTATTATCTTTGGTGAGTTCCGCAGTCAATTTAACTTTTTCCGACATAAGATTAACAGCATCCATGTTGATACCGGCTTTTGTTGAAGCGACATTCACACTTGCTGTAATTCTCTTCGTCTCTGATAAAGCATATGGAATCGAATTGATCATCTCCAACTCACCGTTTGTAAAACCCTTCTGAACAAGCGCTGAAAATCCGGCAAGATAATCAACACCGATCTCAGCGGCGGTTTTATCGAGTATTTTCGCTATCTCTATAAACTCTTCCATTTTGTATGAATCGAACGGAATGGAAATCGGCGTTATGGATACTCTTTTATTCGCAATAGATATTCCATATTGAGCCTCGATTTCCTCAGCGAACTTTACATGATTAGAACCATACTTTGTAATTTTATCATAAATTTTTTGCTTCGATACTTCAACATTCCTATCGATGCAGTCACGTAGACTGATGCCCAGCGTGACCGTTCTAATATCGAAATGTTCGATCTCGGTCATCTTTATTGTTTCAAGTATCTCTTCAAAATTATAGTTCATTTACTTACCTATTAAATTCGGTGCATCGCTCTAAAAATTTCTTCGTGCTGCAACATAATTTTAATGTTCATTTCATCAGAGATCTTCTTCATCTCATTCTGGATATCATTTAAAGAAAGAGATGATTTAGAAGTATCAACTATCATTATCATTGTAAAAAAATCGCCCATCAATTTCTGACTTAAGTCACTGATATCACAATTAGCTTGACTAAGCGCAGTTGTAATTGCAGCAATTACACCGGGTTTATTCAATCCGAACGACGTGAGAATTACTTGTCCTCCCGTTGATTCAGCAACAGCGGGAACAGTATCGCCTAAACTCTGTATTGTTCGTTCAACAACTTCCTTAACATTCTGCTGTGTAGCATTGTCACCTAATTCCTTAATTGCCGTTAAAGTTATTTCCCTTATCTTGTCTTCAGGTATACTCAAGGTTTAATTCCCTTATAATTATTTTTCAAATATCTATATGCCTTATTCGAAATTTCAATATTCTTTTCGATCGCGAATTTCTCGGCATTCTTAAAATTACCGCGATAAAACCTCGCCCATAATAAACCCCCGATCAAAATTCCTTCCAATACTCTATCGGTAATAAAAGCATGTATCGTTAAATATCCCCATAAAACATTCCATCCAAGAGATAAAAACCCGGATAGATAGTTACCGGTATAAATCTGACCGGAACCAGGCAAAATATAAGAAATTAGAGTAGCAAATGTAACAGAATATTTATTATCCTCAACCTCATCAGCTAATTTTTTTAGAGGATGTTCGCTGTCAATTTTATCAAACATGAGCGATGCATTTTCCCAGTCATCAACCATAATGTAAGCCCAGCCGCGCCAATATGTAACCGTATTGGAATCTACTTGCTCTGGAAAATCATTCTGTAGTTCGTCCAGCATTGCAAATGCGTTGTTTGTTGTTCGTCTTAGAATATTCACTCTGATTATCTGTAAACGCGAATTTATTTTTTGCGAATCTATTTTTGCAGATAGCTCCGACAGTCCAAAATATTTTATAGCTTCATCATATTTACCGCCGGATTTATAAGAAAGTCCGATATTAAAATCAGCATGGTATTTATACTGTTCCGATCTATCGAAAAAAAGTAACCGTTTATACTCGGTAATAGCATCAAAATAATTTTCTGAGTTGAACAAAGAGTCAGCATAATTGAGTTGTTCACTTAGGTTTTGCGCCCTAATATTTACAACAAGTAAACAGAACAGTATAAAATAATATGATATAGTTTTTGCTCTCATCTAATCACACAAATATCTCGGTTTAGGTAAAAAATGATCGCGCTTATTTAAGTATAGCTTAACTTCACTATCGAAGTTGAATTTAATAGAGACGCGTTGTAATTCTGAACTGCCGCAGCTGAGCCGTAAACATTTCCTCCGTAAAAGAAAGCAGCAAGAGCAGTAAATAACCAAGCGCTTGTAGTTTGATCTCTCTGGAATTTATCCACAGCAAGATAGGTGAATAATCCTGTGAAGAGGAAAGCAGTAATTCCATCCCCGATCTCACCGGCATAAACTTTACCCAGACCCGGAATAATTGCCGACATAATAGCTGCTTTCATCGGACTTTTGTATGGCGGATCTTGTTTCCAAGAATAAAATTCTATTATTGATTTTTTATCAGTATCATCAAACTTTGAAAGCATTTCCGATTCAGGCGGAAGCGTAGAATCATCCATCAAATAAGAATATGCTTTGAGCCTACTTAATTCATTGGAATACGCTAATGGAAAATTTTCTTTCGTATTGATCTTTTCTCTGAAACCGGAATAATCGCCAAAGTAAAATACTGAGCGGTAATATTCTAATTTGGCTTCCTCAGAGAGAAATGGACTTTTGAATAACTTTTTATAATTTCGCTCAGCATCAAAATATCTTCCCATAAAAAAATAACTTAACCCGATTTTATATTGGAGTATATCGTTTGGCATATGGTTCAGTACTGCATTGTATTCATCAATTGCCCTAAGATAATCTTTTTCGCAGAAGAGGCGATCACCAAAAATTTTTCGATTGTGCGGAGAGAAAAGATCATAGCTGACCCTCTGTGCAGAAATTTGACTCACTGCAAAAAGCAATATTAGAATAAGATATCGCGAATTCCATTGTTGAAGTATGGGCTTATCCAAAGCGGTCTATTCCACAATTTTTTTTCTAGAATAGAACTTAACCTTATTCTGGTCTAAGTAATAATTGTATGTCGGATCATAAAGTCTACCCGAATAATGAACCGGATAATGATCTCTCCGTTTGAAGAGATTTGAGTCACGCGTAAACCTATCGGCAAACATCAGAGTTCCTTGAAAAATATTTGTCTCCTTAATTGAGCGGACAAAGAAAGAAGAACATGTTGGATAGAACGGGCAGTTATCTCCGTCAACATCAGAGATCAGAACTGCGTAAGAAACTTGCAGACCCGATAGAATCGATGATCCGATACTAGAATCGTCAATAGAATGAGAGCGCTGATGCTGCGAAGATATTTCGTAATCAACATCAGCCTTACCCCATTTTATCCAATCAGTTTGTGCAGAAACAATTCCCGCATACAATATAAAAAAGAGAATGATCTTCATTTTCAATCTATGAATAGACCTAATGCCTCCATCTGTTTTTTTAGATTTAGAATATCGTAAGTGGCATTTTTACAAAGTTCGATATTACTATTTATAATTATATCACCTGTCTCAGGGTGAACATAAGCATCCTGAAATTTATCGATCTCTCTTAGTGCCTTGTATTCATCCCGCTCCGAAAGTTTTACCAAGTTCAAAATACCTTCCAGACTATCGGAATACTTGACAAATAGCTTCTTATCCGGGAGCGGTTTAACTTCCACAATTTTTCTCAATTGAAACTCCTAATGTTTAATCTCGTAAAACTTGACGTCCGATAATTATTCTCTGTATTTCAGAAGTCCCTTCGTAAATCTCGGTTATCTTGGCATCCCTTAAATATCTTTCAACCAGGTATTCGCGCACGTAACCGTAACCGCCATGAATTTGAATTGCTTCGAGTGCATTTTTTACCGCCACTTCCGATGAGAATAATTTTGCCATTGATGCTTCTTTGATATAAGGTTTCCCTTCATCCCTCAATCCGGC
This sequence comes from Chlorobiota bacterium, assembly GCA_013151565.1. GTDB lineage: Bacteria > Bacteroidota > Ignavibacteria > Ignavibacteriales > Melioribacteraceae > SZUA-22. The sequence continues at coordinate 2,196 of JAADIB010000254.1, read as the reverse complement.
AGCTTGTAATGTAAGCAGCTTTGCTGCTTCTGTTTTAGTCGCCATATCCGCAATTTTAAATTGGATAGCTTGATGATTAGCTATCTCGGTACCAAAGGTTTTTCTCTGTTTTGCATATTTAACGGAAGCTTCAAACGAAGCCATAGCAATACCCACTGCCTGCGAAGCAATTCCAAATCTGCCGCCGTTCAGTGTATTCATTGCAAAGTTAAAGCCTTTACCCACTTCCCAAAGAACATTTTCTTCCGGTACTCTACAGTTATCAAATGAAAGAGAACATGTATCGGAACTTTTAATACCCAGTTTATCTTCAGGAACACCGTGAGTAAAACCGGGAGTTCCCTTTTCAACTAAGAACGCTGTAATGCCATGATGCCTTTTCTCTTTGTCCGTCTGAGCCATTACAATATAATAATCAGCAGTGCTGCCGTTTGTAATCCAATTCTTCATTCCGTTTAATATCCAATGATCTCCATCCTTTACAGCAGTCGTTTGCTGATGAGTTGCATCGCTGCCGGCTTCCGGTTCCGATAGGGCAAATGCGCCTAGCTTTTCACCTCGAGCCAGCGGTTTAAGATATTTCTTCTTGATAAACTCTGATCCCCATTCCTGCAATCCGAAATTTACTAAGGAATTATTCACAGACATGATAACGCCCACAGCCGCATCAACTTTTGATATCTCCATCATAGCCACACAGTAACTGACCGTATCCATACCAGCGCCGTCATATTTCGGATCAACCATCATACCCATCAATCCTAACTCACCCATCTTTTTTATTATCTCTGCTGGGAATTCTGAATTCTTATCTCGTTCAACTGCCGATGGTGCAATTTCAGTTTTAGCAAAATCACGAGTCATTTCTTGAATCATTTTTTGTTCTTCGGTTAGACTAAAATTCATTTTTTTCACCTCAAAATTTTATAGATGGTTCAAACTAATTATTCCAACCGGTAATTTCAATAGATAGTAGATTTTAGGAAAGCATTAATTTTAGAAAGATTGTCGCCATATCCGTATATTTGCTCACTATGATTTTGAATAGTAAGAAAATAGAGTTAAAAGGAATGACGCTTTCCGAAATGGAGAATTATTTTGAATCCATTGGCGAAAAGAAATTCCGTGCATCTCAGGTATTTAACTGGATGTACAACAATCTGGTTACAGAAATTGATCAGATGGTAAACATTCCAAAAAGTTTGAAAGCAAAACTTGAGGAGCAGACCACTCTTAACACACTTAAACTAAGTGACGTTCAGCATTCTTCATCAACCGGTACGACAAAATATTTATTCAAGACTCACGACAATCACAGTATAGAAACAGTTTTTATACCGGACTTAAAGAGAAATACATTATGCGTTTCAACACAGATTGGCTGTCCGCTGGACTGTAAATTCTGCGCTACCGGACTGATGGGTTATACTAGGAATCTTTCTGTTGGAGAAATAGTTGACCAATATATTTTAACCGCCGCAGAAGTCGGCAAAGAAACTATAACCAACATTGTTTACATGGGGATGGGCGAACCACTGATCAATTTTGACAATACGCTGCAATCGGTATCCATCTTCACAAATGAACTGAATAAACGGATCAGCAGAAACAGAGTGACCGTTTCCACTTCGGGAATTCCGCATAAAATAATTGAGTTAGCTGATAGTCCATACAGGGTAAAATTAGCTCTTTCGCTTCATTCTGTGTTTGAAGATATCAGAAGTAAAATAATGCCTATCAATGTTAAATACTCACTTGCAGAAAATATTGAAGCGATACGTTATTACTCTAGAGCAACTAAGACAAGAATTACATTTGAATATACAATGTTAAGTGGCATAAACGACAGAACCGAAGATGTAAAAGCGCTGACAAAATTATGCAGAAGTCTTCCATCCAAGCTTAATGTCATTCCATTTAACAGCATTGCACACATGAGTCCCGAAGGAATTTCGCGGGAATTAAAACCGACGCCTAAAAGTAGAATAGATGAATTTGTCGCTGAACTTAGGGATAATAACATCACTGTTATGGTAAGAGATACACAAGGAGATGATATTGCTGCAGCCTGCGGGCAATTGGCTATAAGAGAATTAAAGATTCCCGCTAGAAACATGCGGGAATGACAGTTTATAAAATATTATAACATATGAAAAAATTAACGCATGATGAAATATCGGAGAACAGAAGTACTTT
>JAADIB010000052.1 GCA_013151565.1 Chlorobiota bacterium | reverse complement strand
GGATTGAAGAAGTGAGTTCCGCAAAAATGTTCTTGGAAATCTTCGCTTCTTCCTTCCAGCATTGAGTGAATAGGAATACCGGAAGTGTTAGAGGTGATCAATGTGCCTGGTTTTCTGAATTGTTCAACTTTTTCAAAAACCTTCTTCTTGATTTCAAGATTTTCTACTACAACTTCAATTGTCCAATCACACTCTTGAAGCCAACTCATATTATCATCAAAGTTCCCAGTAGTTATTCTGGAAGCAAAAGATTTATGATAGATTGGCGAGGGTTTCGCTTTAAGTGTGCTCTGAAGATTATCATTAGCGATACGATTCCTTACGGCTTTATCCTCTAATGTCAATCCTTTTGCTTTTTCCTTATCGGTTAATTCATTTGGAACGATATCCAGCAAGTAAACTTCGCACCCGATATTTGCAAAGTGACATGCTATGCGAGATCCCATTACACCGGAACCTAATACAGCTACTTTTTTGATTAGTCTTTTCATATTTTTTTCTGTTTAATTAGTATTCAAAAATTATTTATTATTTCCTTCTATATCCTTTGCATAAATCTCATCAATAATATCTGCATATTTCTGCTTAATGACTTTTCGTTTTAATTTTTGTGTCGGGGTCAATTCACCGGTATCAACAGACCATTCATCAGCTAGTAATTTTATTTTTTTTACTTTACGAGCTTTACCGAGATCTTTATTCCCCTCTTCAATCTCTTCCCATATCCTATCAATAACTTGCTGATTGTTAATTATATCCTCATTTGTTTCAACTTTGATATTTTTAAGTTCACACCATTTTTTTACATAAGGGAATGCCGGAATTACAAGCGCAGACGGGAATCTTCTGTTTTCGCCGATCACCATAATTTGCTCGATGAAAAATGATTCCATCATTTTATTTTCGATCGGTTGTGGCGCAACATATTTTCCACCGGATGTTTTGAATATTTCCTTAAGTCTATCAGTGATCTTTAAGAATTTTCCATCAATAAATTCTCCTACATCACCAGTATGAAACCAGCCGTCTTCATCAATTACTGTTTTAGTTATCTCGGGACGCTTGTAATAGCCTATCATAACATTATCACCTTTGGCTAAAACTTCTCCATTTTCTGCTATCTTAATTTCAACATTTGGAATTACCGGACCAACCGACTCGAAATGATATCCGCCGTCTTCAAAAAGATTAACAGTTAAAACAGGGGATGTTTCTGTTAAACCGTATCCTTGTCTTACCTTAATTCCAGCAGCATTGAATATTTTTGCTAATCTGGGTTGTAATGCTGCTGCACCGGTTACGATGCCTTTAATATTTCCGCCAAGCGCTTCCTGCCATTTAACAAAGACAAGTTTTCTGGCAATAGCTAACTTAAGATTATACCAAGCACTATTTTCACCTTTAACATCATAGTCCAAGCCCAAATTGACCGCCCAGAAGAATATATTCTTTTTTAACCCGGTTAAACTTCTTCCCTTTGATACTATTATTTCATAAAGTTTTTCAAGTAAACGCGGAACAGTATTAAAATATTGCGGTTTGATCTCTTGTAAGTTATCAATAATCTTATCCAGGTTTTCTGCATAATAAATGGAAACACCAACACGCATATAGAAATATGTCAAAGTCCTTTCAAAAATATGACAAAGCGGTAAAAAGCTAAGAGCTTTATCCTCTTTACCATGCGGGACCATCGCAATGCATGACATAATATTACTCACAATATTCTTATGCGAAAGCATTACTCCTTTCTGTTCACCTGTAGTACCTGATGTATAAATTATTGAAGCTAGGTCTGTATCTTTAATTGAAGCTTTCAGTTCTTTTAGTTTTTCCTGTAAGGCAGTATCCCCTTTCCTTTTTATCTCGCTCCAATGCGCTGCATTTTCAATCTTATCAAAAGTATATATCTTTTCTAAAGCAGGAATTCTATCTTGAATGTTTTTAATTTTTTGGAGAATATCATCATTTAAAACAAAAACCATTCTGATCTCTGCTTGGTTGAATATGAATTCATATTCTTTCTCACTGATACTTGGATAAATCGGCACATCAACAGCTTTGATTTGCAGACAAGCAAGATCAACAAAATTGTATTCCGGACGATTATTAGAGATGATCGCAATTTTATCTCCAGGCTGAATGCCGTATTCTAACAATCCATAACTAACTGATCTATGTTATCCTGGCTTTCTTGAGCGCTATATTTTTTCCATACTCCATCTTCTTTACCGCAAATAGCATCTTCTTGGGGGAAATGTTTAATTTGATACGGCAGCATATCAATTATTAGTTTACACATAATATTTCCTTGCATTATTTCTAAATTACTTTACTTATAACAGAGTCAGTATGTAATTTTCAGGAGACACAACAATTTACTCAATTACAATTAATGGAGAATTATCTTCATCATAAATCCAATATATAAATAGCGTAGTTCTTTGTCAAGCGTAATTTCGCTATTTTTAATTATTCGCTATTTATTATTCTTTTCCTTATTTTTCTAATCAGCAGAATTTATTTAAAAATAATTTCCTTATTGGATATTATCATTAACATTTTCTTGAGATAGAAGTGAAATTTGATAAAGAAAACTTGAGTTATATACTCGGGCTTAAACTAAAAAAGGCTCGTACAGAAAAAGGGCTGTCTCTTAAAGACCTTGCAGAATCAACAAATTTATCCGTATCATATTTAAGTGAAATTGAGAAAGGTAAAAAATATCCTAAGCCGGAAAAACTGATATCAATTGCGGAAGCACTTGATATTCCGTTTGAAACGCTTGTGTCACCGAAAGTTGACTCGGATTTGAATCCTCTTCAAGAAGTAATGGATTCAGCAATTTTCAGAGATTTCCCCTTTAAGCTTTTCGGGATTTCATACCGTAATATTTTGGACTTGATAACCAAGGCGCCTCAAAAAGCAAGCGCATTCCTAAAGACTTTTGTTGAGATCAGTCAGATCTATGATGTTCGTGTGGAGCATTTTTTCTTTGCCGCTTTACGTTCATACCAAAAGATGAATATGAATTATTTCCCGGAATTAGAAAAGAGCGCTGAAAAGTTCATCAAAGAAAACAACTGGAAAGTTACTGCTAAAATTGAAATGTCAAGATATAAAGACACACTTGAATCGACTTATGGCTACGAGGTAATTGAAGACCCTTTGAACAGATATCCGCAGTTGTATAACTTTCGATCATTATATGTTAATTCAAATACGCCCAAGCTTTTAGTGAATAAAAAACTACTTCCCTCTCAGAAGGCTTTTATTTTCGCAAAAGAAATTGGCTACCGATATTTAGGATTATCGAGACAAACGGAAACTTCTGACAAGATGAATATTGATTCCTTCGATCAGGTACTGAACAACTTTAAAGCGTCATATTTTGCCGGAGCATTGCTGATAAACAAAAAATTGTTAAAAGAAGATCTGAAACTATTTTTCAATCAGCCGAGATGGAGCGGACAAAGATTTTTATCGATCATGAAAAAATATGATGCAACTCCGGAAATGTTCATTTACCGCTTCGGTCACTTAATTTATCACCTCTTCGGTATCGGTGAATTTCACTATCTCCGCTTTAACAATAAAGCAGGGACAAATAAATTCAATCTGGTCAAAGAACTCAATATGTCTCCCGTGCTTGCTCCTCATAGTATCGGTTTGAACGAGCATTACTGCCGCAGATGGCTTTCGATTGGTTTGTTAAACCAATTAGCAGAAAAGAAGAAACAGATATCGGCTAAGAGCGCACTAGTTGATGTTCAGCGTGCGAAGTTCATTGAAACCAATGCTGAATTTTTTGCCATTTCTCTTGCAAGACCTTTGGTACTTAGCCCTAACACAAATTCCAGTATGATAATCGGATTTTTAATGAACGACAAATTCAAAAAGAAGGTCAAATTCTGGAACGACCCGGCAATTAAAAACACTCATATAAACGAGACATGCGAGCGATGCGGATTATCGGAGAAGGAATGCAGCGAAAGAGTTGCGCAGCCGATACTTTATGAACAGCACAAATTCCAGAAGTCACGAGAAGAAGCATTAGCTGAACTTATTAAGGAACTAAAGTAACATTTATTGCTACTCTTATTTTAGATTTTTACTAATTCTTTCCAAATACTTTTTATTCAATTCTGCATCTGGGGAATCAATTACGCCAGCTATAATATTACCTTGCCATAGGATATCATATTCACCTTGGTAAGGATCCTTGACATGAATAAATCCTTCCTTAATGTTTTTTGTATCGTTTTTAATTGATACAAAATAATCTTCCAACATTTTTTTGCAGTTTTCAGTATTATTTTTTTGAGTGATAAATATTCTAAAGGGTTTACCGTCAACATTATAGTCAGCGGTGAATACTCCAGTTAAAGATTTGTATCCTAGAAAGTTCTTATTTATAAAACGCTCAGAATTATCAACCTTACCTTCTTCAGGAAACAGCATCAATAATTTTGGGAGTTTATTATCCCCCTCAAGATTATCGGCAACTTCTCTGGCTATTCTGAGTAAGAATTCATCAATATTATCAATTTTGAATCCCATTAATTTCACATAATATTTCCCTTTATAAAAATTCAGTACTTTACTTTCGTAATATCCCTGCGCTCCTACATTCACCCAATTGCCCTCTAAAGGTCTTTCGTTGCTGTATATCCCAAATGCATCATCTTTATCAGCATGTTTATAAACCTCAATTTTAAGAAACTGCTCTTCATTTCCTTTGTATCTCATCAATTGCAATTCTACAAAATCATATTTCAGATATGAATCTGCTGCTCCATCAATAATGTCATACAGATTATCCGGATTGTAGATCTCAAGCTTTCCCATCTTTTGATAACCATTTATCTCCGGGAAACAGTTATTGCTACCAGCAATTGTTGAGAACACAATTAAAAGTTGTAAAAGAAAGATCTTAAATATCATAATTATTCATCCCTTGTTTGCCTTTGGCAGATTAAACTAAAAATGTATCCGGTACATTCTGGATATCATAAATACGCGTAAGTTTAGCTTTAACATCAAAACCGGCTACACAATCTACGTTGCACACATCGCACTTATCACAAGCTAATTCCGTAATATTGGACTCTTTGAATGTATCTTTTGCATGCAGCAAATTATTGTAACCAAAAGCGTACATATAACTTCTCATTAATGTCGGGACATCCAGATTGTGCAGACATTGTTCGTCACAAACTCCGCACTGGTTGCAGTATAAGCCTACCATGCCCATTTCTTCGCCAAGCTTAAGATCTTTTATTTCCTGAGATGTTAAAACAATATCTTCCATTACCTCAAGATCTTCATTCATTTGATCGAAAGTTGAGAATCCGGGAATTGTTGTATGAACATTTGGATTTTGCAGCACCCACTTTAATGCTGCTTTCATATTTATTTTATTCTTTTTCTCTTCCCAAAATACGCCGGCTTGAGTTTTCATAGCTACAACACCAAGACCGGCTTTAGATGCTTTTTCAATTGCATCGCTTACCTCTTTATAATTTTTTTGTCTAAAATTATAAGAAGTGAGAACAACATCATAGATATCTGCATCAATTGCCGCTTGAATTACTTCCGGTTGATTTCGATGCGTAGAAACTCCTAGAAATCTTGCCTTTCCTTCCTTTTTAAGTTTCACCATAGCTTCAAGTATTTCTGCTTCCAGTGTCTCCTCCCTTCCTTTCCTTGAATGGAGGTAAAAGATATCAACGTAATCCATTTGCAGTCTTTTAAGACTAAGTTCAAATTTTTCAAGGAAATCATCCGCATCCATTGCCTTTTCCCATTCACCGCTTTTCTTGTTGAATTTGTTGCCAGGTATCTTAGTCGATATTATGAAACGATCTCTGCTAACATCTTTTAATGTTTTCCCTAGCATTTCTTCATTTCTGCCGCGTTGATAACCATGAGCAGTATCTAAATGAACTATTCCTTTTTCAAGAGCAGCTTTTACAAGATTTGGATTATCAGCATTCATGACTCCCATACTAACTACCGGAAGTTCAAGTCCGGTCCTTCCTAATTTTCGTGTTATAATCTTGGGCTTTTTCGTTTCATCTGATTGTAAAGCACCGTGCAGAATAGATGGCGCTACAGTTAATGTTGCAGCACCGGCAAATCCCTTTC
>JAADIB010000058.1 GCA_013151565.1 Chlorobiota bacterium | reverse complement strand
CAGCGTAGATCGCTGATTCTTCACTGATTATTTCCACGTTACCAACGGCAACGGCTTTACTGGTCTTGTTATAGTATGTGAGTTTATCGGAATTCAAAATACTAACAGAATCCACAAGCTGTACATCGGAATAGAAAATTGCTTTTTCAATATCGAAATAATAGTAGCCGGTATCAGCAGTGAGAACAAAATGACCATCCTCCAAGGTAATATTTGTATCCGAGTAAGTAAATTGTTCTTCGCCAAAATAAAAAGCTCTTTCAGTCAGTATTTCGATAGTGTCTTGCGTGACCACTACATTGCTTATTAGTTCAGCGTTATTCTTTGAAAGATTCTGAATTGCTTTATCACAAGTAATTCTGACGTCACCTTGTGTCATTACAACATTTCCAATTACTTCTCTAATAGATTCCCCGTTTTCAACACGCCCGATCAGACTATCCCCAATTACTTTAATGGTTTCAGTTTTGGGCTGTGCATGCAATATGCTTGCGATAAAAAACAATATTAGAATTCTACTTAGCATTTTTCTTCTTCTGTGTGATAGTTTGATAGGTTACATTTCTTATCACATAATTTTTTATCTGCTGATCGGATTCAAAACCATAGCCTTCAATAATTTCTTCATCGGATGTTATACGAACAAATTTATCCGTAACAATTTTTTCATCTTTCTTACGCCACATAAGTTCATCCGTTTCTAGTTTTACATGTGAGCTGTCATTGATCGCTACAACACTATCAATGGCATACATATCCTGTGTCAGCTCATCAATTTTACCTTTCTTTGCTGTAAGCTGTGATGTCGGTTTACCTTCTTTATTGTAGAAAATTATCTTTACACCATCCAACAGCTTCTCTTTCGGTTCCTTGTACTCTCTCATATGGTCGGAATAAAGTACTCCCTGCAGTTTGCCCTCTTCCGTAAAAATGACTTTGGAATCCCAGCTTTCTTGAACGGGCATGTTTTCTTCTTCCAGTGTAAGATCAACTTCCGGTTTTATTTCATCACCAGCACAAGACATCATAGAAATTACTGAAAGAAAAAATATGAGTAGGGTTATATGCTTACTGAGCTTCTTCATTATTCTTTTAAATTTTCTTTCTGCTTAACCGCAGAATTGTATCAAGAATATTATAACTCTCTTCTTCATCCAAAACTATATCAACTGCTCTTTTAACTTCGCGCCTTGCATTACTTGGAGCGCTGCTAATTCCCGCCTTCTGAAGAAGCGGAAGATCCAATATATCATCTCCCATATAAAATAGATTATTGAAATCTAATTCCAATTGATTGAGCTTCTCTCTCATCAATTTTTCTTTATTCAATGATGAAGTTAAAACAAAACAATTCTCCAATTCATCTAGTTTCGTTGTTAGCGCATCTTCATCTCCGGCAGTAATAATACCGGCAAAACGATTCTCTATTCCTTGAGCATTACAGAATTCTGTCATCTGCCGATAGATATTTTCTTTGTCTTCTGAATTTTTAAGTAGTACTCCATCCAGATCGAACATGTATATTTTTATTACATCTAATTTATCTACTAATTCTACACTAGTCAGGTTGTTGAATCTCATATGATTATTAGAACAAGCTTTCCTGGTCTAATCCTTTATTTGTTCTTTTTTTATTGAAATGTTTGTAAGCAAGATCGGTAGCTTCACGACCCCTTGGAGTACGCTGGATAAATCCAAGCTGAATTAAAAACGGTTCGTAAACTTCCTCAATTGTTCCTGCATCCTCATTTACACTTACAGAAAGAGTATTCAAGCCAACCGGACCGCCGTTGAATTTTTCAATGATAGAAAGGATAATATCTTTATCCATTTCGTCCAGACCGTATTCATCAACCTCAAGAGCAGTTAATGCCTTTTTCGAAATATCAACATTTATCGCATCAAGATTTTCGTAATCGGCGAAGTCGCGCGTTCGTCTTAATAAACGGTTTGCAATACGCGGAGTTCCTCGTGATCTTTTTGCTAATTCAAACGCAGCTTCTTTCTCAATGGATATGTTCAAAATATCAGCCGAGCGGTGAACGATATTTTTTAGAAGGCTGCTGTCGTAATAATCCAGACGGAACTTGATTCCGAAACGGTCGCGCAGAGGTGCAGTTAAAAGTCCTGCCCTTGTTGTAGCGCCAATTAATGTGTATTCCGGCAATTTGATCTGAACACTGCGTGCATTAGGTCCGCTGTCAATCATTATATCAAGTTTGTAATCTTCCATCGCCGAGTAAAGATATTCTTCAACGACAGGACTGAGCCTGTGAATTTCATCAATGAATAGAACCGACTTTTCTTCAAGATTTGTCAGAATTCCTGCCAGGTCTCCGGGCTTTTCTAGAACCGGTCCGGAAGATACTTTTATTCTCACGCCCATTTCATTTGCAATAATATTTGCAAGAGTTGTTTTGCCCAATCCCGGCGGTCCCGTAAGGAGAACATGGTCTAAGCCCTCTCCTCTTTTCTTAGCCGCACCGATAAAAACTTTTAGATTATCTGTTATCTTTTTTTGACCGGTAAACTCGGAAAACATCTTTGGGCGTAAAGCTTTTTCAAACGTCTGCTCATCATTTTTCAAGTTCGGATCTGTATTTTCTGATTCTCTCATTTAATTATTTACTCGGAATTTCTTTCTAATAAACTGTTTTTCTTTTTAAGTCTAAATTTATCTATTCTTAATGAAATTAGTATCATTAAAGTTATCATTATTATAGTTGATAGGATTGTGAGTATAACGGAAAAACTTCTGCCGAATAAATGATCCAATCCCAATGACCACGGCGAACCGTAGAGAATTACAAGATGAATTATGTATATGGACAAAGAACTTTTCGCTGCAACGATTATATATCTTGGAATTGACTTGATCTTTAATGATATCAATGCAAAAACACTATTTAAAATTAATACAACACCGATTCTGTTTAACGATACTGAATAATCATTCACTCCCGGACTATCAACTATCGAATAAATATACCGAGAGAGCAGAACAAAAACAATTCCGAAAATCAGAATTACAAAATTTGCCGATATATTTTTATAAAGATTCGGATACTTGCTGAGCAGCGCTCCAATAGCAGCACCGACAAACATATACTGAAGATATGGAAAGAGCGGGAATATCGAACCGAACTCAAATGTAAAATACGATGCTAAGGGAATTGGGAGAACTTCTCCCCAAGCAACGGAATTAACCCATGGCGATGCGATCAAAACAAAAATCGCAAACAACATAAAAATAATTGAATTATTTACCTTTGATATTGAAGCGATCCATTCTATAATGAGAATGAATAATAATCCCGCACCAATTAAATGAAGGGCATCAACTGCGAAAAAGGTAAGCCATTGTTCTGTTGTCACACCCGAAAAAACGAAAACCTTATATGTCGGATACCTTAAAATATAGCCGATCAGGATGAGTGAGACTCCCCTTTTAATTCCTTTTTTTATTCTCAGGTTTTCTTGAAGGGAAAACTTTTTGAGTGTAAGCAGATAAGTAAAAACAACACCAGCCGTGAACATAAAGATCGGGGCAGTATACCCGCGGATTATGTACCAGCTTGAGTAAACAACCGATTCCATATCTCTATATTGATCTGCCAAAAAAACGGAAACCGTATGACCTTGAAGCATCATCAATATTGCAAAGGCGCGCATCAAGTCCAAATACAGAATTCTATTTTTCGGTGGGTTCACTATTTACAGTCTGTTTGTTTTTCAAATCCGAAACGTGAATTAAAAATAACTCACGCTGTTAAATCGTTATAAGATAGGTCTATTGTATGCTGTTCTAATATCTTGGGTGTTCTGCAACCCAGTTATTAAGAAATTTCACGATCTCCTGTGTTGAAGCGCCGGGAGTAAAAATTTCGCCAAACACCCATCTCTTTCAATTTTTCAATATCTTCATAGGGAATAATTCCACCACCAAAAAGCAGAACATCATTCATGCCTTTTTCTTGCATCAGTTTTAGTACTTTCCCGAATATTGTATTGTGAGCGCCGGATAACACACTTATCCCAATCGCGTGGACATCTTCTTGTATTGCCGCTTCAACTATCATTTCGGCAGTTTGCCTTAGACCTGTATAAATGACTTCCATACCCGCATCTCTCAACGCAGAAGCAACAACCTTGGCGCCCCTATCGTGTCCGTCCAAGCCTGACTTTGCAACTATAACTCTGATCTTTTCACTCATTTTATACTCCAAGATATTTTCTTCTTTTAGAGAATATACCAAAAATTCCACCCGTGTGCAGAAACATTACATTACTTTTCTTTTTCCCTTTTAGAAAGTTTTCATGGTATGCATAAAAGGCTTTTCCTGTATATGCCGGATCAAGAAGGATTCCGCTGCTCTGAAAAAATTCTTTGATCAGTTTTAATTTATTATCTGCAATTGATTTATAACCTTCTGCCGAGTAGCCGTCCATTATTATCAGATTGTTATAATCAACATTTACCTTTAAGTTAAAATCCTTAATACAGTCTTCAACTAACTCGATAATAGTATTTCGTGTTGTCTCGCCGTCATCGACAACATTCACGCCGTATATTTTCAGATTCAGTCCCAACATTGCAGCGCCGAGCAGCATTCCTGCAGAAGTACCTCCGCTGCCAGCTGCAGATAAAATTCCCTTGAGCTTTTTCAAATCGGTCTGTTCATTTAACTCGCGTATAAAATTTATATATCCCCAAATACCTAGTGGAGTAGAACCGCCGGCAGGAAGAACATAAACTTTCTTCCCTTTCTTTTGAAGCCGTTTACTATCCTTTAGCATTATCGAGATCACGTTATCATATTCTGCTTTAGAAAGATACTTTATTTCGGTGCCGGTTAACTTATCGAGGAATAGATTTCCATCGGCATTTTTAGTATCGCTTCCCCACAAGAATAATTTTGTTTTTACTCCGATCTGTTTAACAGCAATAACTGCAGTCCTTGCATGATTCGATTGATCGCCGCCGCAGGTAAAGAGATAATCGGCTTTCTTCTTTCTGACATCGGATAAAATATAGTCGAGCTTTCTGATCTTGTTCCCCGACAAAAGTGACCCGGTAAGGTCATCTCTTTTAATTAAAAATTTTGTGCCGTTGAATTCAACCATTTGAATTGGTGTCGGGATATTTGCAATATTCATTTTTTTCGGTTCGCTCATTTCTTCCCCATACTTTTTTGACGGTTCAAATATCTTGTATAAAATTTTCTTGCTAACTGTAAGTCTTTGGGAGTATCAACCGAATAGCTGTCTTCCTCGGTAACCACCATTTTTATTTTAAGACTATTTTCCAATATCCTCAATTGCTCAAGCCCTTCCACCCGCTCCAGATCAGTTGCCTTTAATTTCCTTACTTGGTCCATAGCAGAAGTATTAAATGCATAGATAGTGATATGCTTATAGACTTCAGCGCTTAATACTTTTTCTATATTTGTTTTCGCATTTTTAACAAACGGTATCGGCGCATAAGAAAAGTAAAGTGCATAGTTGTTATAATCGAAAACGACTTTCGGTATTGTTGTCGATTTTAACTCTTCTACGGATGTGATCTGTTTTGCAATTGTAGTAATGCTGATCGTAGGGTCAAACAGATGAGGCTCAATCACTTCATCAATAATTTTTGATGGGATAAACGGATGCGCGCCTGGAATATTGAGGAAAACATCGGCGCTCATTTTCTCAGCAACGTAGGCAACCCTCTCTGTGCTGGTTGATAATTCCTTTGGCGTCAACTCAACTTTAGCTCCGAATGCCTTGACAACTTTGAATAATTTATCATCATCCACGGCAATTATTACGTCATTCATTAACTTGGATTTTTTAGCATTTTCGTATGTGTGCTGTATTAATGGTTTACCGCCAATATTTGCCAGCAGTTTACCCATCAACCTTGTAGAGGCAAATCGCGCGGGAATTATTCCAACAATGTTCATATATCTGATCTGTAGCTAAAATGTAAAAATAAATTTATTTTGTTTGTAACAACTTTATTGCTGTAAAATTCCAAAAAACAAGGAATACTAAAACTCAAAATTATTTAGACGGTTTTATTATTGACATAGACTCATCTCCCGAAACTAATTCCTGAATATAATTTATAGAGATTAGGTTTTAGTTTGCAAACTTGGGAATTGTATTTTAATTATTTATTTGCACTTTGTTATAAATTAGATCTTCAAATATTTTACTTGATTACTTTTGGAACTTTAAAATATTCTTCCGTGCTTTCCGGTGCATTCTTGAGTGCATCTTCCGTATTGACCGATTCTTTTAGTTTATCTTCCCTAAAAACATTTGAACCCTCAATTGGATGATATAACGGTTCAACATTTTCCGTATCTAATTCATTTAGCTTATCAACATAT
>JAADIB010000238.1 GCA_013151565.1 Chlorobiota bacterium | reverse complement strand
TCGATCCGCATCTGCGAATTGTATCTACTTCTGAAAATTCGGAAGAGAATATTGATACACTTAAAAATATTTTGAGTAATACGGAAGAAATAAAAAGCTTTTATCCTTATGCAGAAGGTAAGATCGTCCTACTAAATAGAAATTCATACCAGTTCATAAATGTCAAGGGAATTGAAAAGCGAAAAGAGAATGATAATGACTGGGGAGTTACCAGCTCTATTTATACCGGCAAATTGGATTTTAGCAAAGGAAACAATATCCCCACAATTGTTCTGAGTTTAAAGACTTCACTGAAACTGAGGTGCAGAATCGGCGATACTATCACTGCTACTTCATTAAAAAGCATTGAAAAGATGCTGACCAATTTTCTCGTGCTGCCGAGTACCAAACGCTTTGTAGTAAGCGGTATTTATCAGTCCAATAATAAAAATTATGATACAGGATATTCGTTCACTGCTCTTAAATCAGCACAGGAATTGTTAGGCGTTAGAAGCATATCAGGTTATGAGGTCAGGCTGAATGATATCAATGATTCAGAACTTGTAAAGAAAAAATTAGAGAGTCAGCTTAATCCCAAATATTTTTCTGTTTATACTTGGTACGATATGCATAAAGATTTTTACGATGTGATGCAGATAGAAAGATGGGCGGCGTTCATATTGCTGATGCTGATTATTTCAGTAGCGACTTTTAATATTCTTGGCTCTCTAACGATGTCAGTAATTGAAAAACGAAGAGACATTGGAATTCTTCGGTCGATGGGAGCTAAGAAGAAATCAATACTCAGAATTTTTATGTTTGAAGGAGTTCTGATCGGAACAATTGGAACTGTGCTTGGTTTGATACTTGGTCTGCTAGTCTGCTATCTTCAGATCGAATTTAAACTTTATCCTCTTGATCCGATGAAATACAGAATTGATGCGATACCGGTTCAATTACAAATTTCAGATTTGATAATAATCCCAATCGTGTCGATGCTTCTATCGTTTCTAGCTTCGCTATATCCCGCAAAACGTGCGGTAAAATTAAATGTAATTGATTCAATAAAATATGAATAAGAGATGACTGAAATATTAACTTGCAGCAATATCCATAGGACTTTTACAAGATCTGAGAAACGTAAACTTGAAATAATTAAAGGTGTTTCCTTATCAATTGAGAAAGGAAAGATAAGTATTATCGTTGGTAAATCCGGAGTTGGAAAAAGTACGCTTCTACATATTCTGGGTGGACTTGACAATCCCGATGAAGGAACAGTTTTGATTGATGGAGTGGATATTCACAAACTGGATGATGACAAACTTTCAGATTTTAGGAATAAAGAGATTGGTTTTGTATTTCAGTTCCATCATCTTCTGCCGGAATTCACGGCTCTTGAAAATATTAATATTCCCCAGATGATCGCCGGGAAATCAATAGAAGATTCTTCTAAGAGAAGTCTGGAATTATTGGAAATAGTTGATCTCGTTGATAGAAAGGATCATAAGCCATCAGAACTATCGGGCGGTGAGCAGCAGAGAGTTGCCATTGCGCGAGCTTTGGCTAATAATCCTAAAATTATTTTCGCCGATGAACCAACCGGCAATCTAGATTCCACGAACAGCGCTATAGTACACGAATTGATATTGGACTTAAAAGAAAAATTCGATCTAACATTTCTTATAGTAACACACAACAAGGGTCTAATTGAATTGGGTGACAGAGTTTTGGAAATGCGTGATGGTATTGTTGTGTGATAAAATACTGATAATACGGTTTAACCTTGCCACCGTATGGACGGTGGCAACAAAATTAATTTTAATTAACAAGCATTTGTTAACTGCTAATGTATTTCATTTATAAGAAATGCCAAGTATTGAAGCCACTTCTTTTAATCTTTTATCTAACGTCCAAATAGGTATTCCAGATAATTTTGCTGAAGCCAATAGGTGTATATCAACAAATCCAATACCTTTCCCGAATAAACGATTTTTGTTTATGAAAAAAAGATACTCGTCGATAGTTACTTTTGGTACATATAGAATATTTTGAAGTAACTCAATAATCTCTTTTCGATTCTTAATATTTCCTATTGCTAATTCTCCCAGAATAAATTCATGCATTACAATTGTGCCGTTTAATAATAGAGCGCTCAACTCTTTATTGCTGTTTCGCAGATGATCAATCCAAACAGATGTATCAACAAGTACCATTTAATTAATTCTTCTTCTACCAATTTTCTTGAGATCTTTCTCAGTTCCGCCCAGTTTGGCAAGACGTCGATAGTTCTCCATTTTGATCAATGCTTCTAGTCCCATTTTAACAAGTAATGTCTTTTCTTTAACTCCAGTTAGCATTGTAGCTTTTTCCAGCAAACTATCTTCGATATTTAAAGTTGTTCTCATTGTTTTCCTCATCATCATTTTATATGCATTAATATGCATAGTTTATATCTTTTTTGCAAGTCAATAATGAAGATTTTTATATGGGTAGCGGCAGCAAAATAACAGAATCCTTGTAAGATATACTAAGGACAAAGTGGTTTTCAAGGAATAAACTTACTATCTGTCATTCCGGTTTTCATCGTTTTTTGATGGAATACCGGAATCTAATAGGCATTGTAGATACCGGTATTGTCCCGTAGGGATACCTTTGGCACAAAAAACACAAACCGGTATGACATTGAAATCCGAAAACCAATTCACGATTTGTATAGCATCAAGTATCCCGTTAAAGGCGGGTAAACCAGTATCTAATTTACTTCTTACTCAAATAATCTATCATTAATCTAACGCCGAAACCTGTATTATATTTTTCGGTATAACTTCTGAATTTATGTTTCAGCGCTGGACCGGCTAAGTCAATATGAGCCCACGGAATTTTTTCATCGACAAATTTTTCTAAGAATTTGCCTGCCGTTATCGCTCCACCCCAACGAGGTCCTAAGTTGCTGGTATCGGCTATATCACTTTTCAGACCTTCGCTAAAATCATCCCAGAAAGGAAGTTGCCAAATCCTTTCAAAAGTTTTTTCACCAGAACTTTTTAAAGCGCTGGAGATCGTATCATTTTTAGTAAACAATCCCGCAGTGAATTCACCGAGTGCAACAACAACAGCGCCGGTCAATGTAGCAAAGTCCAAAATTTCATTTGGTTTTAATTTGGATGCATATTCCAAAGCATCGGCAAGGATCAGCCTCCCTTCCGCATCTGTATTTTTGACTTCTATTGTCTTGCCGCTTGCTGTAGAAATAATATCGCCCGGTTTATATGCTCTTCCCGAGACCATGTTCTCAACCGCTGGAATAACTCCAACAAGTTCAACAGGCAGTTTCAGTTTTGCCGCAGCCATAATTGTCCCAATTACAGCCGATGCTCCCGCCATGTCGCCATTCATCTCTATCATCGAATCGGTTGGCTTAATCGAGTATCCGCCCGAATCATATGTAACACCTTTACCGACTAAGGCAATTTTCTTGGATGATTTTTTAGCAGGCTTATATTTCAAAATAATTAAATACGGCGGATTGTCACTTCCCTCAGCTACTGCAAGTAGTGAATTCATTTTTCTTTTCTTTAATTCTGCTTTGTTAAAAGCAGTAACCTGCACACCTAATTTTGATAATTCCTTTTTGGTACGTTTAAGAAGTTCGGCTGGTGTTAAAGTTATTGCCGGTTCATTAGAAAGATCTTTTGCAAAATCAACTGCGCTTAATAACTGTTCACCTTTTTTTATTGCGGTTTTAACACTCTTATCAGAATTATCAAAATTAATGTTAAGTTTCTTCGGACTTTTCTTATCGGATTTATATTTATCAAAAGTATAATTGCCAAGATGAATTCCCTCAACAAATGTTTGGTAAAAATACTCCGATTCCGGATAGAATTTTTTGAAAAGTCGATAATCCGGTAACTCAACTTGAATGAAATTTATATCACTATCCTTTAGACCGATAATCAGTTTTGACATCAGATCTCTGAATTTATCAACATCAAATTTTTCATCCGCAAAAAGT
>JAADIB010000057.1 GCA_013151565.1 Chlorobiota bacterium | reverse complement strand
CAGTGCGGAAACAAGTGACACTACACTTTAGTTGTATATTTCCTCCTTTAAATTACAGCAGTAGAATTAGCGACTTAACGTCGCAGTAACGTCAAAGTTAAGTTGCATGTTTTTCTTTGGTTCTTTCTGTGCGATCTTGCACAGAAAGAACCAAAGAAAAACATGTCAACTTGAACGCCAAGTTATGTGAAAAGTATAACTGCTATATAAGACTCCGAGTACTATCTTACTTTACTATGGGAAATGGGAGACTTGACACCAATTTTTATGTACGGTCTACAATTTACAGGCGATAATAAATATTTGTTTTGCACCTCAGAACTGAATTATATCACCCTAATCATTTCATCATTGCTTTATAGTGATCTGAGTACCCACATTCTTCAAATATAAGTTTTAACCCTTCTTTAAATACAGCGTGATCAAATTCTTTTATATCGAAAATATTTTGACCCAACGAATGAGACTCTCTGTTCATATATCTATAAAATGTTTGATATTTATCACCAGAAAGAGCTGGTTTTTGAAACACATTACCAAAATCTTTCTTCTGCACAAAATTAAAAAAATACTCAATTATATTTCTCATACAGTTAGCTATTAATGCCGGTGGTGACAAGTCGTCTTTAATAATTGCCCAGTATGATTGATAATCATTCTGAATTTCTTCGTACTTCATATCAATAATATTACTTCCAGATGAGTTTTTGATAATCCGATAAAGTTCTTGCAATTCATTTCGTTTTTCTTTATTCGTATGTGTTAACTCGTAAAATAAGTAAAGACTATGCGTCAAAACAATTACTTGCTCAAAATCAGGTGAGTTAAAGAATATCCTCTTAATCAGTTGACAAATATTAAATACATAGATATGAGACAGACTAGATATAGGGTCATCAATAACAACTATCTTATTCTTTGGGCTGGAGGTTGCAGATAGCTGCCCTTTGCATAACTCGATAAAATATAAAAAACTAATTACTGTTTTTTCACCCTCACTTAATGTATGAAATGCATTAATATTAGTATCAGTTCTGGAAATACGATAAAGATTGTTACTGTGCTTTATAATTGAAATATCAGTTATCCCTATCTCAGATAGGCCGTTATTTATATTGATTATTGCCTCTTCAATATTAACTGTCTTTTTTCTCAGCTCTACTATTGACTCAGATAGAAGTCTTATTTTCGATGCATTAGATTTAAGCTCATTACTTCGTTCATTCTTGGTTTTCTTCAATCGTTCGTCTGCTTTCATAAAAGCTGCTAAGGTTTGCTCATAATACCAGCGCATAAGAGCCCAGAACCTTATTTTTATTTCTGCTAGCGATGCTTGTTTGTTATCAAGTCTACTATTATGAATATCTATAAGTTCGTTTACTTCACCAATCAAACCATTGAATTTGTCTACAACATTCCTATTTGATTTAAGAGCAACTGTACTACTAGGGTTATTGAGCTTGCTCTCTATTAAGAGTTTATTCTCTCGGTAATTAGCATTAATTTCTTCAACATTCGACTTCCATCTTTGAGAAAGGTCAGAGCTAACTACAACAATATCTTTGATATCTTTAATATTCAACAACGATTCCAAAGCAAAGTATTCATCTTTGTTCTTTTTAAGTTGCTCAATATCTCTATCATATGAAACGTCAAACACACCCTTAATGGACTCTAAAAGATCTTCAGTGATCGTATCTTCTTGACAGAATGGGCATGCTGACCCAGAAGAGTCCAAACTCTTGGGAATATAACTTAAACCTGTTTTTACCCAATCTGAATTACCTAAAGTTGTTATAAATTCAGCAACTGATCCCTCTTGACTTCCTACTATGATTTTTTGAAACAAATCATTTTCTTCTACACTTACACCAGAGAAAGAAAAATCATCAATCCTGTTTATCGGAATTGCTTTATCGCCTTGAAGAGAGGCTAATTCTGTCTTCAATCCTTCTATAGTGTCCTCTGGTTCTACTGAAGGTAAATCAATCGAAGAAATGTGATTAAATAATGGTTCTGTTCTTTTCAACCCATCCAAACAATACTCAAGAACCCGATCACCACCAGTATATTTTGTTTTAATTTCCCAGACCTGCTCAACAGCGTTCTGTTTTGCTGCTGCTATCTGCTTATCAAGTTCGGATATTTTCTCTTCCAAGGAAGTTTTAGTTGCTTTCAAAGGATCCATTTTTTTAGTTTCCTGCTCTATCGAAACCAAAACGTCCTTATTCTCCTTTGAAAGTGTAAATACACCTTTAAGATTATCTTCTTCATAAAAATAGTCTTTCAAAAAGAGTTGATTATAAACCAATATCTCACTTTCCGAATTATCATTGTATTTACAATCAGAAAATTCTGGATCATCAGGATTATAAAGAAAATCTGAAATAGTACTTTTTCCTGATCCATTTAGACCATATACAAGAGATATCTTTTTGGTGGGGAGAAATTTAGCAGGATTTTTATAGCTAGTAACTTTCTCTATGTGGATTTCATTTATCATGTTTGATTCTTCTTTTTAATACACATAACGCCATGCTCACCGGCCGTAGCCGTGTGCCGAAGGCGCGCGGTGAAGGTCCGGTGTAGCAATTTGTTGTGCGTTTTGTGTGACTAATTATAGCCTATTGCCTAAAATTGGAAACTCAGAAAAATCTACCCCAAAATGGTTAATTTTTTTTTGCAGGTCGGATATGCTAACTTCAAATTTATCAAGTGAAACAATAAGAAATATACCAATGAGTATTTCAAATTTTTCAATACATTCTTTACAAAGTTTAGGATGATATAATGGACCATGTGCATAAAATATTGTACATACTTCCTTTTCCCATTTTTTATACGGATGTCCCCATCCACAGAGTTTCCTCCACAATTTTTTCACAATTTTTTGTTCTTCTTGAGAAAAGAATTTAATGCTCTCTATTTTTTCTGCCATTGGCCCAGTAACTTTTGTTGCAATTCCAATTAGTAATTCAAAAGAACTTCTCAGCAACACATGAGCACTTAAATAAGAAGCAGAAAGAATTGAGATATTTACCCAATTTAATTCTCTGATAAGGTAAGTCAGCAAATGCTTATTTGAGCTATCAGTTCTCAGAAAGTTATGGGCTTCTTCTTGATTATCTTGTGAAACTCCAGATGATGAGTGAATAAATTTTTCAAAGACTTCTATTCTTTTCTCTATTTCATCTCTTGAAAGTTGCTTTAAATGTTGTTTGTCAAAATCAATTCCCTTTTGTCGAACTAGTTCTGAAGAATATTGCAAAGCTATTAGAATAGATCCCAATCTATTGATAACAAAAACATCCTTCTTAATGGTTTCAATTGCTGGAGCTGTAACATTAGTTTCTAAATAGTCATTAATTATATCGACTAATTGATTTTGCAATTTTTCTTCTTCTTTCATTATCAATATAAACAAATAAAATTTGATCGAAATAGATGTTGCACAACGTATAAGCATTTTATGCCCCGTGCGCAGTTCAGCATGGGGCATAAATGTCTTGTTGGACTATGCCGCGGTGACGTCGGTACTTGTTAATGGGGATTGTATTGTGTTGGGGTGTGGCTGTCTAAGCGAATCGGCGATGTATACCCTAGAGAACGTGTTGTTTGATTTTTTTATGCGGTGTTTTCATTCCCGTTACCGGCTTGGTCTGTACAATAATTTAGCATTTCTGAATCGACACAATAGCCCTTCCGCAGACGACTGGCGCCTGTCATTGGCACGGCGTTTGAGTGTGGTTGACCTTATTTCACCGTCATCCCTCGGTCAATCGTTTCGGGCCGATCTCATAGCAAACGCACAGCGCCACTTGATGGCACTGCGGGCAGCGGCAACGTGTTGTCGGTGTCCTGGGCGCGTTGTCCACCGCAGCCGAACGCGGTGGTTGCGGTTGTTGTGCTAAGCCGTACACACATTGCCGAATCCGCTTCAGCTTTACCGACCGGCAACGATTGGCGAGGAAGCCGTAATGACGAATCCGCATCAAGCCATTGGGCAACA
>JAADIB010000311.1 GCA_013151565.1 Chlorobiota bacterium | reverse complement strand
TTCACAGATGCAAATCCATCAATACGCAGTGTGTAGCGATGCAGATGCGCTGTTGGTTGCGCATAATCTTGATTTACATATATTGACATCTCAGTGGGACTTGTTTCTACAACATTAAGCGCCGGATAATTAGAACGGGAAACCCAATTCTGCAGCCCAATTCCTGGACGTATAAATCCCTCCATAAAAGTTCTGTCATACTTATTCCCGCCTCTTGATGTCATCAAAACAGCATCGGAGCAATCTTTAAAATATTTTGGATTTACATTCAGCTCTTTAGCTTGTTCCTCAGTCAATACTTGTCGCTTCGGCATGAATCTCGCTGCTACTGCAATATAAATGTGCGGCGCTCGATAATATGGCGATGTCTGATTTGTATATAAATGTTCTCTTTGAGTATTGCCAAAATCCATTTCAACCGGATCACTCCAATGAATAAAATCCTTTGAAGTAGTTCTGCTCACACTTCTGTAACCATTATATCCAACCTTTGTCCAAGTTCGAAAATAGCAAACGTACAACTGTTCTTCCTCAGACCAGAATGAAACATTTTGAGAATCAAATTTCCCGTCAGAAAAAACCGGTTCTTTCTGCAGAAGATCCCAATGAATACCATCTTCAGATACGTAAGCTATCAACCCACTTTTTTCAGTTCCCCCTAGAGCTTTATATCTTTGTTTCGAATCAACATCTTTACGCGCGTCAAGAAATGGACTGAAGTTATGAGTAACCGGTGCTGCATCTGCCAATATTACATTATTCTCTTTTGTGCCATCTACTTCAAATATTCCTAACTCCGGTTTAGTCCAATTAACCCCGTCTTCCGATTCAGCATAACATGTATGCTCGTCTGTCCTTCCATCCTTACCTGCTGTGGGCAGCCCCCTGTAATACAACTGAAATTTTTCACCGTTGTTAATTACCGTACAGTAAGCAGAGAAAGGACCTTCCCAGGGTTTGTCAAATTTAAGTACAGTTCCTTTATCAATAGGCTCATGCAATTTTAGTGATACATCAATAAGAGTGTCAATAAGATAGTGATCAGTGAATAGCTCTAACCGTGATCCAATGTTGATTATTTCTGAATCAGCAGATGAAACAAAATTTGCTTGACCGAAGATCTGTATTGAACAAAACAGAATAATAATTGCAATTTTCATTTTAGTCTCTTTTTTTATTTTTCATTTCACTTAGTTTATTATTTTATATGCTAGTACTATATTCATATATTTTTATTGGAACACAGATCATTATGATAACTATGATTTTTTAAGATCATAATTTATCTTAAAAATCATAATCATCAGCGTTCCTATTTTTTCTAATTATCATTAAAATCGTTTAATGTAAATCAGTTTATTCTTTTCGGAGTTAAACAGATAATCATATTATTTTATTCAAAATTGAGATCCAGAGTTTCAAAATCAGAAAATTTAATTTCGACTTTATCACCCGCTTTTGCTGGCGGTGGAGTTAGCATCGAACCAGTCATTATAATATCCCCTGAATGTAGATGTCGTCCGTATTGAGGTAAAGCATTCGCCAAATATAGTATTGCATCTATAAATTCAAAGCCTTTGGAATTTCCCTCTGATTTTACTTTACCATTAATTATAACTTGAGTTTCTATCTTGCTTAAATTTACTTTATCTAATGCAAATATTTTGTTAGGTTGAATAAAACCGCCATGGGATAATCCATCAGCAATAGCTTGGGCAGGAGTAGATTTAATTCCTCCTTTAGCATCTCTTGTTCTAATTGATATCAATTCGCTAAATCCTCCAACGCCTCCAATAGCATCGATTACTTCATTTCGTGTGGTTACTGGACTCGGAAGATCTTTCTTTAATATAAAACCAGTCTCTGCTTCTATTAACGGACCATCTACTACGAACTTTGCGCTGTTAGCTTTACCTCCGGTTTTATATTCATTTGAAGCCATCATGAAACCAAAAATCGGATTGAATGGAAGGTTAGGGTCTGTTACACGGGCACCACCCATTTTCCATCCTACTAATCGTTCGCCTTGTGCTTCCAGCTTAGACAACATTGCCATTTGAATTTTATAAGCTTCTTCTACGCCAAGATTAGGATAATGTAGAGCTAATGCACGAGTTACAGCAACCTTTTTTCTTACTTGAATAAGATGATCTGCTATTGTTTCAATATCTGCTCCCGCTGCTAATTGATCGGTGAGATCATTGCTCTGTCTCGTTGATTTATCTGATTGGTCTGATTGACAACCAATTATAAATAGCATTAAGCTCAAAGCAACAAATCCAATATAATATTTTAAACGAACTTTTTTATGAATATTTAACATTGTTTTCTCCAACAAATGATTTAATTGTTTAGAAATTATTTTAGATTTTGTAAAAGTCACAAATTCTATTTATCAGCTCGAACAACATCGGCTCCTGCATAAAAACCAAATAGCGAAGCTTTATTAAGCAAAAAACGGATGCTTAGCAAATCATCCGAAACTGGTAATTCGGGATGATCATTCCATTTGATCACTTCTGTAATACCGTTTGTCTTGATCGGCAGACAATCGTCAACAGAGTAACCAGGAATAGGCTTTCCCTTAACATCCAATATTTCTACTTTCAATGATCCGCCAACAGCGTTTACGTTAACAAGCAAAGGGCCGCTAGCATTTTTCATCATGTGCGTTGTAATACTCCCAACATTCATTGCATCAAGCGAAACAAAGCCATTCAAACGCAGTGTGGCTAAACCAATACCACTACGACGGGTTTTCGTATTGTGCGGGCCATCCCAAGCACCATAGTAAATCAGTGTTTTATCACCATGATTTACCATAGGTGTAGCGAAGATCATTCCATCATCCCAACTGCCTTGCTTGCCCAGTGGAATAAATGTTTTCTGATTTGCAACACGCATCCAATTCTTATTATCATGACTAACAGTAAGTTGAACATCTATTGTCTCATCCCCAGGATTTTTATAGATTGAAATCAAACCAAAATATTGATTTCCAACCTGACTTACCGACATACCATAAGATTGTGGATCTTGAATATCGTGTTTATGTCTGATCACAACTTCCGGCTCTGACCAATGAATAAAGTCACTGCTTTCTGTTCGCACAATTTGCCTATGC
The DNA here is from genome assembly GCA_013151565.1 of Chlorobiota bacterium. GTDB lineage: Bacteria > Bacteroidota > Ignavibacteria > Ignavibacteriales > Melioribacteraceae > SZUA-22. The sequence continues at coordinate 2,100 of JAADIB010000311.1, read as the reverse complement.
GAAGGCCAAGGATCTGCCCAACCTTTAGTATAGGCAACAAACTTTCCTGTATTTCGGTCATGCATAACAGACATGACATCACTAATAGATTGTTCACTTCTGTTCGCATGAAGAACAGGGTTATCCGGATATCTTTTCCAGTGAATACCATCCGGTGAGAATGCAACACACATTCCATCATCCTGATATCCTTCTCCTCCCAAAGGGAAATCCCACCAGATCATTTTGTATCGTTTATTAGGATCAGACTCTGAACTATCTTTTATAACACTTGGAGAGTATAGATCGTGATGACCATAATTCTGCAATACAATATTATTTTCGGATGATCCTTGAAATTCAAATATTCCTAGATTTGGTCGAGTCCATTCAATTCCATCTTTACTTGTAGCATACAGAACAGGTGTCCGTGTTTCGACTGGCTGATCATAATTATAGCTTTGATACCAGATTTTGAATAGAGAATCTCCCTCATCATAAATGACTGTACCAAAGCAGTAAGGAGCTTGTTCCCAAGGAACATCACCTCGTATCAATGGATTATTCGGATATTTCTCCGGCTGGTGCAAAGTTGCTGTTATGTTGGTGCTATCAGCAATCCAATAATCATCAACAAAAAGTTGCCAGTTAGCATCTGTTTTTAAAACAGATTTTTTCAAAAGAGAAATATCATTTGGATTTGAATCGTTTTGACAACCGATTAAGTTAATCGCAACTGTAATTATCACTATGATAAAACTAATTTTAAATATTTTTTTATAATTATAAAGCAAAAAAATCCTAAATTTATTGATATATTTTTCTTTCAATAATAGTCATATCGCCAAATGCTAATAGAATTATTACTCATTTTTTCTATTTACTATTAATTTCTATAATAGTACCAGCGATATATCGCGTACCATTTTCTTGATTAAAATAATAAACTACTAAAACGCTATTATCATCAATTTGAACTGGCCAAGAATAGCCTATGTCTCCATTATCGCCATCATCGCGAAGCACTATCTCAGGAGCTGTTGCAAAATCTGTACACTCTGCATTAAGGATACGAGCACGTATCCCAAAAGGCTTATGACGATAACCGTATGTGAGCAGTACTCTATTATCTGGCAAACGTAAAGCGTTTAAGGGGTGTCCTTGAAAACCCATTGATTCCCATTTAAACGTTTTTCCTCCATCCGTTGACCGAGAAATAACCGCTTGATCTTTGAATCCTGCCGTTCTCAAAAAACCTACAATATCTCCTTTTGGCGTTTCAATAACGGAAGCTTCATTAAATGATACTTTCGAATCAATGGCTACCGGAGCAACATATTCCCAAGTTAATCCTTTATCGTTCGAAACAATTAAATGATTAGAAGTTTTTTTAGCATTATCATGAGCTGCAACAATCCATAATATTCGTCCATCTTCAGCCTCATATAATGCTCCCCTGTTATATGCAGGTATTGGAGTACCATAGGCATTGTAGTTAATTTCCGATTTTATATGTGGAGGATATATAACTTCCCGCCATGTTTTACCACCATTGGTTGAGCGTACTAGATACCCACCTAAAAAAATAGCACCACCAGCTTCAAAATAGGGCTGCTTTAAATTAGGTAATCCATCAGGACGAACAAATGCCCAACCGTAACTAGTACAAAGCAGTGTTCCGTCATGTAATTGCAATAAACAAGGATCCTGTGAACCACCAAAAGGATGGGAGTAGATCAATTCCGGTTCTTTAGTCCATGTTTCCCCATTATCGTTCGATCGCACCATAACTAGGTAGCTGTTCGGATCAACATGACTTGTAACTTTCTCGCCAAATATTTTCCGGTCGGGAGCCCGCCGAAAAGCGATTAGTATTTCTCCATTCGGTCGTTTAATTACTGATGGGAAAGATGAATAGAATACGGAGTCCTTATAAATTATAATATCCTTTATTTTACGAACACCTGTATTACTATCTCCACAAGATTGATGTTCATCTGTTACTCCTATTACAGAACTTCGTGCCTTTACTTCTTCTCCAGGTTTAGACGAGCCCATAACCATACCATGAGCACCAATAATAAAAGCCAAGCTAAGTACACGGAATATTAACATTTTACA
>JAADIB010000079.1 GCA_013151565.1 Chlorobiota bacterium | reverse complement strand
AGCTTACCGCAGTCATCTTTAGTAGAAATATACGGCGCAGAAAATTCCCACACGGTTCTTGGTTCAACAACTCCGTTTCTGATAAGATGATCGCCCTCGGGATTTATCAGAGAATCATAGACCGAAACACCACCGTGAAGCACAACATCTCCGCAGTTTTCAACCCTGAAATTATAGTTTATAACATCACCGGCTTTAACTGAATCCGGACCGGATTTATAAAAATTCATGCATGTATAGAAAAATCCAAAATCTATTGTAAGATTTTCTAAAGTATCTAGCGTTACAGTAACCGAGTAAGAAGGTTTATCACCGTTTTCCTTGGGAGATAGATACCATTTTTTGTTTACGGAATCCTCAAGCACACCGCCGGCAGTAAAGTTCTTATCTGAAATTTTTATTGTATAAGTACCGAAGGTAAGGTTAGAAAAGAGGTATATTCCATTTAAGTCTGAAACTGTTGAATCAAGAAAATTCATTTCAGAATCATACAACTCAACAATTACTCCTTCAATTCCTAATTCATTTTCATCTTGAATGCCGTCAACATTACTATCGTGCCAAATATAATCACCCAGATTGCCGAACCATAATGCTGCAGAGTTATCAGTTTGGGCATAAAATGAACTGCTTATCAAAAACAGCAAAACGCATATTATCTTTGTAAGCCTAAGCAAATCTAAATTTTTCAACATAACGTTTGAACCCTAAAATCATATCCGATACTTATTATAACAAAAATCAATTATGATACCAAATAATATTTTGATTTTATGTAAATTATGGTGTTTTTACGGGCTTTATTGTTTCAATATGATATAGGGAATTAATTTGGAGCAAATTCAGTTTGCCCTGATATGTAAAAAAGCTTTTCAAAAGTCCGCACTCAATTTTTGTATATTTTAATTTAGGTTAAATTCACTTTAATTTAAAGGACGAAATGACAGTACCATTAAAAGTATTGGGAGAATATTTTGGATATGATTCTTTCAAAGGATTGCAGGAAAAGATCATAAACAGGCTGGTAGATGAAAAGAAACACTCGCTTGTGTTAATGCCGACCGGCAGCGGGAAATCGCTGTGTTATCAAATTCCTGCTTTAATATTTGATGGAGGCACATTGGTTATCAGTCCTCTCATTGCTTTAATGCAGGACCAAGTTGATGCTTTACGGAAACGAAACATTCCCGCTTCATTCATCAACTCAACCGTTTCAAAGGATGATAGGGGAAAACGGTTAAACGATTTTGTTTCGGGTAAGATAAAACTGTTATACGTAACACCGGAAAGATTCAGAAAATCAGAATTTGTTGAAAAGATAAAGAAAGCAGAAATCTCTCTGCTTGCTGTGGATGAAGCGCATTGCATATCCGAGTGGGGACATGACTTCCGTCCCGATTATTCCCGCATTGCCGAGTTCCGTGAGCTTATCGGAAATCCGTTAACCGTTGCTCTCACAGCAACAGCTACAAGAAAAGTGCAAAAAGATATTATTGATAAACTAGGATTGACCGCTGATGAGATTAAAGTTTTTCATCAGGGAATTGAAAGACCGAATCTCCGTTTGGAAACCGCGGATGTTTGGGGAGACGATGACAAAATGGGAAAAATTCTTTCTGCTTTTGATTCATACAAAGGCAGTACAATAATATATTTTTCATTGATAAAAACTCTGGATAATTTTTCCCATTTGATTCAGAGGAAAGGAATTGAGCATTTAACTTATCACGGCAAACTCAATGCGAAGGAGAGAAAAACTGTTCAGCGAGAATTTATTGAAGGAGACAACCAAATTCTGCTCGGCACAAATGCCTTTGGGATGGGAATTGACAAGCCAGATATTCGATTGATCATTCATGCTGAAATTCCATCTTCTATTGAATCTTATTATCAGGAGATCGGCAGAGCAGGACGGGATGGAAAACCTTCATTGTGTTTGCTTCTTTATGATCAGAGTGATCTCTATACACAAATGGAATTTATCAAATGGGCAAATCCATCGGCAGAATATTATGAACGGGTTTACAACATTCTTCGAAAAGATCTGGATAAAGTTAATTCAATGGGAATTGAGTATCTGCGTGAAGAGATGAGCTTTAAAGATAGAAACGATTTCAGAATTGAAACTGTTCTTTCAATGCTAGATAGATACGGCGTAACCGAAGGAAATATTGAGAACGGCAGACTGCAACTTGTAGCACCGCTTCATTCCAACTTAATGGACGATAAACGTCTCGAAGAAAAGTTGATGAACGATAATAAAAAACTCCTTGCAATGGTTAATTATTTCAAAGAGGAAAGATGCCGTCGTGTTTATATCTCGGATTATTTTGGATTTCCCGGAGAGAAACCTTGTGGCAATTGTGATTGCTGTTCACATAATGGAGTTCAGACCTGAATTATTGACGATGGAAAAGCTTTTAACCGCAAAGATCACAAAGAATTTCACTAAGTTCACAAAGAAAATCTCTGTATTTTTGTAGAAAATAAATTAGGGATCAACTTTTGCAACTTCAAAATCACATAGAACATTACAAAATTGACGCTGAATATTTTGACTATCTGGAGTTGGATAAATTCACAGTTCAGGAAATACGCAGACGCTACGAGGAATTCTTTCATTTATATCGGTTGAAAGATAACGATAAGATCTTGGAAATTGGCGCCGGAGCCGGGTTTGCTCTGAATCATCTCAAGACTAACGTTCATCAATATTTTCCTTTGGATATTTCGACTCATAATTTGATGAGAGTAAGAGAAAAAACGGAAGGAACAATTTATCCTATCAGCGGTGATGTTTTCAATCTTCCATTTCCATCAGAATCTTTTGACTTTATTTTACTTTCGGAGGTGTTGGAGCATCTTAATGATCCATTAATGGCTTTAACTGAAATACAGCGTGTGCTTAAACCGGGCGGTTCGTTTATTGTGTCTGTTCCGTATAATGAAGTTATAACTTATCAAATGTGTATTCACTGTAACAAACCTACGCCAACCAATGCGCACCTTCATTCATTTGATGAAAATAAATTGGTGAATTTTGTTAAATCTGCCGGACTTACTCCAGTAACAACCTCCAAATGTTTGAATAAAGCTGCAAACAGAATACATTTTAATCTGATTACAAAAAGTTTGCCTTTCCCGCTTTGGAAAATGTTTGATAAAATGTTTAATGGTATAGTCGATAAAGCAAGCTCAATAATTGTATTAGCAAAGAAATAAATTATTTTCTCTCTCTGTGAACCTCTGTGCTTCTCCGAGTAACTCTGTGTAACAAAAAGTTAAGCTACATCTAAACCCAATCTATTGTATTTTTGTAATTCTTAATTATCAACGAATATGACAAACACTTTAAGTTATAAAAAAATATTTCTCTTTTGGGTTCCGCTTGCAATCACCTGGCTGATGATGTCGATAGAAGGTCCTTACCTATCAGCAATTATTGCTAGAATGGGGGATCCGAAATATAATCTTGCCGCTTACGGTATTTCCTTTTCCTTTGCTCTTATTATAGAAGCGCCTGTGATAATGCTGATGAGTGCCGCAACTGCACTGGTCAACAATTCTGACTCATACAAAAAGCTAAAGAACTTTACTTACATACTAAATACTGTTATCACTCTTTTCATGCTGGTAATATTAATCCCCTCGGTTTTCGATTTTATTGCCGTTGATCTGATCGAACTGCCTGCAGAAGTGGTAGGAATAACTTATTGGGCGTTGGCGGCGCTTCTTCCGTGGCCTGCGGCTATTGGTTACCGACGTTTCTATCAAGGAATTCTAATTAGAAATAATAAAACGAGGTTCGTAACGGCGGGAACATTTATCAGATTAGTTACAATGAGTATAACCGCTTTGGTTTTATATTTTAAGTTTGCTTTCCCCGGTGCTGTAGTGGCATCACTTGCTCTTTCAATGGGAGTTTCAGCTGAAGCGCTTGCAAGCAAGTTAATGTCGCTAACGATTGTAAAAAAAATTAAAACAATAAAAGCTATTGAGGGCAAAGAAGAATTGACTTATA
>JAADIB010000410.1 GCA_013151565.1 Chlorobiota bacterium | reverse complement strand
TGAACAGTAAAGAAAATAAATAATTAAGCGAGGATAAACGAATGAAAAAACTTCTTATCACATTTGGCATTTTAATGTCAATGACATTATCGGCTCAAACATATACCGATAAACCTTATATACAAGATTATGCTGATAAATATGAGTTGAGCGAAGCCCGGAAAGGCGCTGAGTTACTGCAAGTACGAAGTGATAGAAACAAAGTTATAAATGCTCTATCCACAAAAGGACTTCTGCAGCCGTGGGATAAAAAGCTGGTGAAAGAAATGCTATACAGACCGCTTACCGATATGAATATTATAGCTTTTGATAGATATGAAGATCAATTCGTTTATCTGACTGATAAAGCGGTACTAAGTAATGCATGGGCTGGTAAATTTTATATTGAACACGGATTGGAAAATCCAACTCAATTTGTTGTGGGACATAATTTTACAACTTTAATAGCTACAAAGAATGGGTTGACATTATTCCAGAAAGGTAAAAAAGTCTGGGATGAATCTATTGATAGTTTTAATCCAATAAAATTAATTTTTGATTTAAGCGGAAAACGATTCTTGATCCTTACTAGTAATGCACTTTATCAATTGCAATGTCCGGAGAAAGAATTATCAAAAGTTTATGAAGGTGATAATTTAACTGCAATGGCATTAAAGAACGATAAAATTATTCTCGGTACCAATAACGGAATTTTAACATTGAATGGTAAAACTTTTGAAGCCGGGAAAATAAATCAAAAATTGCCATGGACAGAAATTACTGCTGTCGAAAATATAAATGGTTCTCTCTGGTTCGGTTCTACGAAAGGCGCTTTTAAATTGCGTGAAGATGGGAAATACGACTATTATGCCTCCAAGCGCTGGCTTGTTGATGATGAAGTAGTTGATATTGCTGAAGGACCGGAGAATAGCGTATTGGTACTTACTAAGAAAGGATTAAGTAAAATTAATTTTGTTGAAATGACTTTAGCAGATAAAGCGGAATATTTCCAAAAAATTCAAAGATTGAGACACATCAGATATGGTTTTACTTCTTATCTTGCTTTGGAAAAACCGGGTGATCTTTCAACTGGTGTTTATAAGGATACGGATAATGACGGGCTTTGGACATCGATGTATCTCGCTGGCGAGCTATTCCGTTATGCCGTTACTAAATCGGAAGATGCAAAGAAAAATGCATACGAAGCTTTTGAAGCGATGGAGCGATTGACCGAGATAAGCGGTATTCCCGGATTTCCCGCAAGGACTTATGAACGCGATGGTTATCAAACCAGTGATACTGATCCGAACATGCCCGAAGATAAAAAGATTTGGAGACTGACAAAAGATAAAATGTGGAGATGGAAATCAACGACCAGTAGTGATGAATCGTGCGGACACTTTTTCGTTTACGCACTCTTCGCTGAAATAGCTCCGGATAAAGAATGGAGAGATAGAGCGATCCACCAGATCAAAATTGAGATGGATCATATAATTGATAATGATTGGTACTTGGTAACTTGGAACGGCAAACCAACACAGTGGGGAAGATGGAATCCCGATTATGTTAATCAATTCCCTATCAATGTAGGCGACCGTAGGTTGAACTCCACTTTGATATTAGCATTCTTACAAACCGCTTATCATTACACCGGTGATGAATTGTATAAAGAAAAAGCATACGAGTTAATCAACAAATATGGTTATGATGATAATGCCAATTATCCGGCAACAGTGGTTGGATATGTTGAAGGACAACCATTAAGCGATGGTTGGAATCATTCTGATGACGAGATGTATTTCTTAACAATTCCCGCATTTGTTAATTACTCATTTACAGAAGAGCAAAAGCAGAAACACTTTGAAGCTGCGAAGAGTCATTGGGAAGTTGAACGCTCGGAGAAAAATCCTCTTTGGAATTTTCTTTATGCAATGACAGGCGGCAAAGATTACGATCTTGATGATTCAGTATGGTGGCTGAAAGAATTCCCGCTCGATTTGATTGCGTGGAATGTAGAGAACCGTTATAGAAAAGATCTTACAAAAGTAAAACCCAATTTTAGAGGACAAGAATATACGGAAGTTTTACCTCGTGATGAACGTCCGATGCATTTACACAACAATGCTTACAGAAATAATGGCGGCGAAGGCGGAAGAAGAGAATATCCACCATATCTATACTTGCTTCCATACTGGGCTGGAAGATATGTTGATGCAATAAGTGCTCCGGCAGAATAGAATTTCTTGGGAGGTCTAAATGAAGAGCAAAATAATTAGTTTACTAATATTAGTACTAGTAGTATTCGGGTGTCAAGAAACTGGTGATAAAAATCAGTTTAAATTTGACGGAGAGTGGGAAGCAGAAATTTATCCTGCTGAACATGAAATAATCACAGATCCAACAAGCGGAGCAAAATTGATCTTTGTTACTACCGATAGCAGCAAGGATGCCAATTTATATTTTGATTGGAACTGCTGGTTTGAGGATCTGTCAATGATGACATTTAGATCTATGAGAACAGGAAAATGGGAACTCTTTGGATATGTTCCAAAAACCGGTGAACTGATTCGTCTAAATCCGAGAAAGGATATAAATGTCTCAACTCAGGCTTTTGTTGATTTCAAAACTCATGATATATATGTAAGCAGGAATAACTCAATTTACCAATGGAATGTGCAAATATATTTTTCAGATGATTCTTCAAAAGTTGAAAAAGTACAAATGAGGGAACGTAAAATTACAGATGCTCCTAAAGGAAGTAAATTCTTTTCTGCTTTATCACAAAGCGCTGATAGAAAATATCTTTCTGCAACTACTCACTCGCAGAAGCCCGACAAACAATCAATTGTTAGTGTTGATATAAATACCGGCGAGATAAAAAATTTACTCACATGGGATAATACTACTTCCTTCTCGCACGTGCAGTTCAGCAAGTATAATCCATATCTATTACGATTTTCATATTCACCTCATCGAATGTGGATAATTGATACACGCAATCCGGGAGAAGCAAAAAAAATTCACTTACAAGAGGAAGGTGAACTTGTTACGCATGAGGACTGGTGGATCAACGACCAATTAACATTTTGCGGAGGTTATCGTGTTGAGGAATCAGATTTAAAAGTTGTTGATATTCATACACAGGAAACACGTATTTTGGGTGCCGGCGCATGGTGGAAAGGAGGAACACCATACGAGCTTTCACAATACAATTGGTGGCATGCTTCCGGTTCCCGTGATGGTAAGTGGGTGGCAGCAGATAACTGGCACGGACATATTGGTATTGCTGATGCACGCACAAGTCATATGAAATTACTCACAAAGAATCATCGTATATACGGTGGAGGTGAGCATCCTCATGTTGGATGGGCACCGGATAGTAAAAGTGTTGAGTTTACCTCGCACAAGCGTGGTAACCCGGATGTCTGCATTGCATATCTTCCTTTGGATAAATGGGAAAATCCATTTATGGAAAGTTATTCAAGTGAAAAATAAATGATTTACTGTTAATTTAATCGGAATTTAGAGATGATAACAAAAATGAAAATAATCACTACAACGTTGCTTATTCTTAGTATCACAGTATTTTTAAGCTGTAACAATTCAAAATCAAATGATGATATAGAGGTAATCAAAATGGCTGAGAAGCAAATCACATTTTCACCAAAGACTCATGCTTTAGATAATAATGATAACTTTTCTCCTGATGATAAATTCCTCTGCTACGACACACGAGGCACTGTTTTCAACGAAGACCTTGCAAACAGCAAGTCAATTGAAAAAGTTGAAATAGCTACAGGGAAAGAGACCATACTTTGGAATCCCCCCTTCATTACTGGTGAAAAAGCTGCACCGGGTGTTGCCGCTGCTTCTTTTCATCCGAAAGAAAATAAAGTGATATTTATTCATGGACCGTTCTTGGATGAAGTTAAGGAACGCGGTTATTACAGCAAGAAAAACAGAACTGCAATGGTAGTGGATGGCAACGGTGGTGGAATTATTGAAAGACCGGATATGAGAGACGTGAAAAATAATCCGACAAC
>JAADIB010000015.1 GCA_013151565.1 Chlorobiota bacterium | reverse complement strand
ATTGTAATTCCGATTACTCTTTTATTGATATTCTTTTTATTATTTTCTAGTTTCAATTCGCTTAAAAACTCAATGCTTATTCTTCTTAATATTCCATTGGCTTTAGTTGGAGGTGTAATCGGACTTTGGTTAACAGGACAAAACCTATCGGTACCATCGTCCGTTGGTTTTATTGCATTATTTGGTATTGCATTGGAAAACGGAATGGTGCTGGTAACTTATTTTAACCAGTTGATAAAGGAAGGGAAGTCGATTGATGAAGCTTCAATTGAAGGAGCAAAGTTAAGGCTACGCCCGGTTTTGATGACAGCGGCAACAACCGCGTTGGGATTAATTCCATTATTAATTGCAACCGGAACGGGAAGTGAAGTACAGAGACCATTGGCAACAGTAGTTGTCGGAGGATTGTTCACTTCAACAATATTAACGCTTCTTGTTTTGCCGGCTCTTTACAAGTGGTTTGCAATTAAGCCTCAAGAAGGTGAATTATAATTATGTTTTGCCGGTCTTAGTGACCGGCTTACTAAATTTTTTAAATTTAAGGTGATTAATATGAAAGAAATAAAAGCAATTATAAGACCATTCAAGTTGGATGATGTTATTTCCGAATTACATAAAATTGAAGGACTTCCCGGATTAACTATTTCGGAGATCAAAGGATTCGGCAGAACAAAAGCAAAAGATGTGGATGATTCTTTTCAAGATGGTTTGCATAATTATGTTAAGAGAGTAAAGATTGAGCTAGTGGTACATAACGATATTGTGGATAGAGTAGTGAGTGTGATTCAAGAGACAGCTCACACAGGTAATCCCGGTGATGGAAAAATATTTGTACTAGAAGTTTTTAACACAATAAGGATAAGAACAAACGAACGCGGCGAAGAAGCGATCTAAGTTCTTTTTATAAAAATATATTTCGGAGGTTCTAATGAAATTATCAAAATTATTTTTACCGGCAATGGTCTTGGTGGTTATACTTATCATATATTTCTCGTATTTTGCCCCTTCTACTGAATTGGGTTTATTCAGTAAGTTCAGCAGTGGCAGTGAGATCAATCAGAGAATTAATGTGGAAATAGTAAAAAACAAAAAGATCGAAAAAGATGGAGAGGGTGGTATTCTCTCTTTTTATGCAAGGGATAAAAACAATGTTGAAGTTCGAGTATCTTTTCATGAACCTGTATCCGAAGAAATATTAAATGCCGAAATAGTTGAATTGTTGGGACATATGCACGACAATAATTTTTCGGCTTCCAGGGTAACGGTTATTAAATAGAATACATTAACTAAAAATAAAAACTAAACAAGGAGTAATAAAATGAAAGAATCAAATTATGGCTTTTCTAAGGTAGTTGACCTTAGTTACGAAGCAGCAATTGAAAAAGTAACAGAGGAATTAAAAGAAGAAGGTTTCGGAATTCTAACTGAAATAGATGTTAAAGCAACATTGAAGAAAAAACTAGATATTGATGTTAAACCTTATAAGATCCTCGGTGCCTGCAATCCGCCGTTTGCTTATAAATCTCTGCAGGCAGAAGAACAAATCGGATTGATGCTGCCTTGCAATGTAATTGTTTACGTAAATGATAATGGAGAAACAATTGTAGCGGCAGTTGACCCAGTTGCATCTATGCAGGCAGTTGAAAACGAAAACCTTGGCGAAGTTGCAGAGACAATTCAAGGAAAATTGAAAAAAGTAATTGATAGTTTATGATCTTAACCAGTTAATATGATTTCAGTGAGCAGCGGTCTTTGACCGCTGCTCAGCATAAAGAATAAACTATTGAAAGAAACTAAGCAGAAATAAATATGAAAAGTAAACTACCGATATATGAAGCGCCTACACAGGAGTTGGGAAATTTTGAAAAGTAATTTGATTCTGTTAATAGTGCTAAGTGTGATAACAATGAGCAACATTGTTGCCAAGGATAATAATGAAATAAAAGATATTAGAACATTTATAAGCTTGCTCGATTACATCGGTACGGATTACTATAATTCCGTGAAAAATGGTAAGGTAATAAACTCTAATGAGTATATGGAAATGAATGAATTTATTAATAGGTCTATAGATCTATTTAATAATGTGAGTTATAAAATTAATCCTATTGAAAGAATTAATATATCTCGTGAACTGAAAAAGTTAAAGTCCTACATCGAAAATAAGAGCAGTGAAGACAAGGTATTTAACGTTGCATCAAATATTAAATCGGCAATTTTAAAACTTGATCTCATAGAAACTGCACCGACAAATTGGCCGGATATTCAAAACGGTGAAAATTTATTCCAAGTTAACTGCTCGTCCTGCCACGGCACAAATGGGAATGGTGAAGGAATATTAGCAAAAACCTTAAATCCTAAACCGGCAAATTTTTTGAGTGATACACTGATGGAAAAAATTTCGCCTTTCAAAATATATAATACTATAAAACTTGGAATAAGCGGTACAAGCATGGCTCCTTTTGATAAGCTCTCTGACAAGGAAATTTGGGACTTAGCGTTTTATGTAAGCAGTCTGCGGTATAAAAGCAAATACAAATTGAAAGAGAATGAACTAGAAGGCTTATACAACAAGGCATTATCTAACACTTCTTTGGAAGAAATATCAACTTTATCCGATAAATTGTTGTTAGCGAAAATAGGAGAGAATAATAAATCAGATACTCTTAATCTGGCAGCTCTGCGTTTATATAATGTTAAAACGGATAAGAAACTTTCCATAAATAAAACATTCATCTATTTAGATGATGTTCTAAATTTATATAAAAAAAATGAATATGATAAAGCCGAAGACAAGTCATTATCTGCATACTTGGAAGGGATAGAGCCTTTTGAACAGCAGCTGCAGGTAATTAATTCAGAGCTTAAGAGTGATGTAGAAGCAGTTATGTACAAGCTGAGAGCAGATATTAAAAATCGTGAACCTTTTGAAGTAATTCAAAATGATGTTGTTTTAGCACGAACTTTAATTAGTGATGCAGACTCCGCGATGAAAAATAAAGATTACTCGTTTGGATTTGCATTTATACTTGCTGCTTCAATTATTCTTAGAGAAGGTATTGAGGCATTTTTGATAATAATTACAATCCTCGGTGTGTTAAAATCGATTAATGAATCCAGAGCGGTAAAATGGGTACACGGAGGATGGTTGTTCGCTTTGGTCATTGGAATAGCAAGTATGTTCTTCATAAACTTGATTGTCTCATTCAATGCTCAAAGCAGGGAATTAATGGAAGGCTTCGGTTCATTATTTGCTGTAATTTTATTGTTGTATGTTGGTTTCTGGCTGCACAGTAAAACAGAGGCGAATAAGTGGAAGGAATTTGTTGAGGATAAAATCATAAAGTTAGTAAGCAATAACAATTTGATAGGGTTGGCAGTAATATCTTTTGTGGTTGTCTTTAGAGAGGCATTTGAATCGGCTATTTTCCTTTCTGCAATTGAGTTGCAGGTTGAACAAAGCGCTAAAAGCGGAATTTATTTTGGGGCGGTCTCTTCTTTGATACTTGTCTTATTATTAGCGTGGATAGTTTTAAAGTTTGCGGTAAAGTTACCTATTATGAAATTATTTAAATATTCAGCCTTTATTATTGTGATCCTCTCAATTGTTCTGGCTGGAAAAGGTATTCAGGCATTTCAAGAGAGCGGATATATAAGTATAACCCAAATTCCAATAAAATTAAATTTCCCGCTGGTAGGATTTTATCCGACAGTCGAGACAACAATCGCACAATTATTTGTACTGCTGTTTACAATAGTATTATGGAAGTTTAATAAGAAATTTTCTTCTCATCATCAATAATGACAGAAGGATTAAGGACAATGAAAAAGTATAAAATAAAAAATTTAAGCTGTGCTTCATGCGCATCAAGAATAGAAGAAGGTGTGGCAAAGTTAGAGGAGGTGAATTTTGTCTCTGTGAATTTTGCTAATTCTTTTATTCAAGTAGATACTAATGACCTTGACTTGAGAAAGTTAAAAGAAAAATAAAAGAGATAGAAGCCGAAGTGGAAATAGTTGAAGATGACAAAGAAGATGAAGAGGAATTCAGTGTAAAACAAGAATTACTGAAGATATTCTTTATTATCTCTTTTCTTGTAGCTGGAATTATTTACAAGGATGATCTTCATAATACTCCATACCACGCGGCAGAATATTTTGTTTTTGTAACTATCTATCTTTTGAGCGGATGGGGCGTTTTGAAAACTGCTGCACTGAATATTGTGAAAGGACAGGTTTTTAACGAGCAGTTTTTAATGTCCGTTGCTACATTGGGGGCATTTGCTATTCACGAAATGCCGGAAGCCGTAGCTGTCATGGTCTTTTACAATGTAGGTGAATTTTTTCAAGACCTTGCGGTTCATCGTTCGCGCAGATCAATAAAAAGTCTTTTGGAAATTCGTCCGGACCATGCAAATCTTTTATCTAACGGTGATGTTAAAGAAGTCTCTCCTGAAGATATAATTGTAGGCGATAAGATATTGGTTAAACCTGGCGAGAAGATCCCGCTGG
>JAADIB010000135.1 GCA_013151565.1 Chlorobiota bacterium | reverse complement strand
GATGAGATCGCACAAAACCCGAAAGTATTGAACTATATTGATATGCCGCTTCAGCATATTTCGGATGACGTGTTAAAATCAATGCGAAGAGGAATTAGTTCTCGCAGAACAAAAGAGCTGGTTCAAAAGCTAAAATCCAAAATTCCAAATTTAACTTTACGTACTACCTTTATTGTGGGATATCCAACCGAAACGGAAAAGGATTTTAACGAGCTTTGTTGTTTTGTGAAAGAAACACAGTTTGATAGAGTTGGCGTCTTCAACTATTCACAGGAGGAAAGCACTACAGGTTATGACCTCGGTGACCCAATTCCGGAAAAAGAAAAAGAAAAACGCCGCAGTGAATTAATGGAAATACAAAGAAAGGTTTCTCTTCAGAAAAATGAAAGTTTGATTGGTAGGGAACTAAATGTTATTATTGATGGTTTAGAAGATGTGTACTATATTGGGCGATCAGAAAAAGATGCGCCGGAAGTTGACGGAGAAGTGTTGATCGATAGCAAAAGCAATAATGCAGAAATTGGAAAAATTTATAGTACCGAAATAATAGATTGCAATGATTATGATTTATTTGCTAAATTGTTGGTGAAATAAGTTAAAAGTTACGTGAAAAAATTTGTTTTAATATTGTTTCTTATAAGTGCCCCTTTGTGGGGACAAGTTGAGTATTCGCAGGGGGTTCTCTCCACTAGTGACTCTCCGGGGTTTTATATAGACGCCGCTAATTATAAGTCAGACAAACCCGGCAAATCCCGACTGGATGTGTTCATTCAAATTCCTTATAAAAACCTCCAGTTCGTAAAACACAAAGGACAATTCCTTGCTAAATATACAGTAACTCTCTCTTTTTATGATGAAGACAAAGAAGACCTTAAGTTTGAAAAGGTTTGGAATTCAAAAATTATTGCCTCGAGTTTTGAAGCGGCTTCATCCGAAAATAATTTTAAGTATGATTATAGATCCTTTGACTTCGATCCGGAAACTTATACGATGGACTGCAACTTATATGATAAAGACTCTAAAAAAGATTACACTGTTAACGCCACTGTAAAACTTCGTGAATTTGATAAGCCGCTTCAGTTCAGCGATTTGGTCTTTATTAAATCTGTGATTGACAGTCAGATAATTCCCAATGTTTCCAACTCTGTAACAAGCTCTGATTCAATCATTTCTTTTTTCTACGAGTTATATTCTAATAAAAACCAGACTCTAAATTTGAAATATGAAGTTGAGGATAAAGAAGAAGATATAATTTACAGCGAGTCCGTGACACAAGATGTATCAAAAGGAAGTAATTTTATAAAACACAAATTAATCGATTCTAAAAACGGTTTAGGTAAATATAGACTGATCGCTAAAGCTGTTGATTCTGATGATGATGCAATTGCCGGTACTTCAAAATATTTTGTTTCTAGAATTTATGGTTTTCCTGCTTCAATTACAGATTTAGACCAGGCGATCGACGAAATGATCTATATTGCCGGTAGCTCCGTGCGTAATGATATTGAGGACACGAAAGATCCCAAAGAAAAACTTCAAAAATTCAAGGACTATTGGAAGAGTAAAGATCCTTCCCCGAATACTATTGACAATGAAGTTCTTAACGAATACTATCGCCGAGTCAGTTATGCAAACAAACACTTTAAGCACTACTATCCCGGTTGGAGAACCGACATGGGAATGATTTATATTGTGCTTGGTCCGCCGGATAATGTCGAAAGACATCCGTTTGAATATGACAGTAAGCCTTATGAAATTTGGGATTACTACAGTATCAATCAACGCTTTTATTTTGTTGACGATACCGGTTTCGGTGATTATAAATTGATTAATTTCAATTACGGAGATTGGTATAGATACAGACAATAATTTTTATCTTTATTCAAATTTTACATTATCTTTCAACTGCTATGATCTTAACAGTAACTTTAAATCCTCTTTTAGAAAATCGACTCTACTTTGATTCGGTAGAATTAGGAAAATCTAACAGAAGCACGTCGTGTGAATTTAAAGCCGGCGGTAAAGGGATTAACGTAAGCCGACAATTAAATTACCTCGGAATTAAGAACATCGCCCTAACTTTTCTAGGAGGAAATAACGGAAAGGTTCTGCGGAAAATATTGGCTAAGGAAGAAATAAACTTCACAGCGATTTCCACCAAATCAGAAACCAGGGAGGCAACTTTAACTGTTGAAACGAATCCAAAAAGATTGACTACTTTTTTTGAACCGAATGGAATTATATCTCAAAGTGAGGTTGATCAGTTTAAGTCAAAGCTGGAAAAGATGATGCAGAATTGTTCCATAGTGGTTTTCTCCGGAAGTTCTCCGTATGCGGAAGCGGATGAAATTTTTTCGTTCGGTATCGACCTTGCTAATCGGCTTGATAAAATTTCTGTTCTCGATACTTACGGGAACCACATGCAGTCATGTATTGATGCGGTTCCGACAATTCTTCACAACAACGTTTCAGAGGTTGAAAGGTCTCTCTCTGTTGATCTTTCCACAGAAAAAAAGAAAACCAAATTTCTTAAAGAACTTTATGATAAAGGAATTAAACTTGCTTTTTTAACTGACGGAGATAAACCAATTTATGCTTCAAAGTTTGATTTCTTTTACAGAATAGATCCGTCTGCTGTCGAAGAAGTTGATTCAACCGGCAGCGGAGATGCATTTGTAGCTGGAATTACTCACGGTATTGAAAAAGCATTGGTCTTTAATGACTTTGTAAAAAACGCAACTGCTTTAGGCGCCCTAAACGCTTCAAGGTGGGATGTGTGTACTTCAACATTAGAGGAAGCGGAAAAATATATTCGACAGATTGCAGTTACGTCAATCGGTAAAAAATTAAAATTGATAGATGATTCACCAACATATTAAATCAATTTTATCTCTCTTTATTCTGTTTTTTCTATTCAGCAATTCTGCTGCCCAAAAGATCGGTGATATCGAGGTTGAGGATAATCATGATTTTTCCGCATCGGAATATGACTATTGGCTGCAACCTAAATCTTTAAAATATGACGACACAACTATTGATTCAATAAAGAGCAGAATTGCTAATGGATTGATGCGAAACGGCTATTACAATTTTCACTTCAAAGATATCGCCTCACAAATAAGCCCGGACTCGCAATCTGTTAATTATCTTATAACAATTGACGAAGGCGACCCTACATATATACATAATATTGTAATTTCTAATCTTGATTCACTTGACCTGGAATTAGCAAACGAGATATTTGAAAGCATGAAAGGCTCCCCTTTTGTAATAGATGAACTGGAGGTTTCTTTCTCAGAACTTCTTGATTACTTTGAGAACAGCGGTTTTCCTTTTGCTTCAATAAACATTAAGTCAACATTCTTTTTCTATGACTCAGTAAGCAGCGAAAATCTTGTTGACCTTTATATTAGTTTTTCAAAAAACCAGATAAGCACAATCGATTCAATTGTAATTGTGGGGAACAGCAAAACGAAAGATTATGTAATTAAAAGAAATCTGAGATTAAGAAAAGGTGAACCATATTCTCAGGAAAGGATTGATAAGATACCTGCAAAATTAAATCGTCTTCATTTTTTCGAGCCAGTAGAAACCCCCAATTATTACTTTGATTCAAAGGACAAAGGGATATTGCAGATAACAGTAAAGGAAAGAGGCACTAATAGTTTTGACGGTCTCATAGGCTACATTCCTCCGGCTGATGATAATGAGGTTGGATACTTAACCGGTTTGGTCAACGTCAGCTTGAGAAATTTATTCGGTACTGGCAGGGCTTTGGCATTTAAGTGGAACAAGCTTGATAGATATTCACAAGTGATTGAATTGAAATATTTGGAACCGTGGGTTTTAGGGCTTCCAATTAATATCGATCTGCTTCTATTTCAGAGGCAGCAGGATTCCTCTTATGTGCAGCGCCTCTTGAACGGAAATTTTGTGTTTCTTGCAACCGAGTCAATATCCGCAGCATTAATTTTTTCCCAGGATTATACGATCCCAACTGATCCCGATTCCAGGCGTTTTACCGTTTATAACTCAAGTACATTTACAAGCGGTGGAAATATAAAAATTGATACGCGCGATGATATTCTTGTACCCACAAGTGGTATTTATTTCCTAAATTCGTATAAATATCGATCAAAAAAAATCAACGGTCCGACTGAGTATGTTCCTGATACAATGAACACTTCGCCTAATCAATATAGTGTTGAGCTGGACTTTGTGTTACATTACAAAATATTCAATAGGCATGTTCCCACTATCGGCTTGCACTTTAGAGAAATGTGGGGTGACAATATCGAGATAAGCGATATGTATAGATTCGGCGGCACAAATACTTTACGAGGATACCGCGAAGACCAGTTTGCGGGAAACAGGGTGCTCTGGACAAATTTGGAGTATAGATATTTGTTAGGTCGACGATCATACACTTTTATCTTCACTGATATCGGCTATTACTTGCGCAATGAGCTGCCTGCGCTTGGATTAGAAGAAGTTTCTGCAGTCAAAGTAGGATATGGGTTGGGTATAACTTTTGAAACGGCTCTCGGGTTGCTTGGAGTTAGTTATGCTCTCGGTGAGGGAGATAGTTTCAATAGGGGTAAAATTCATTTTGGTTTGATAGGTGAGTTTTAAATGAAGACGATCTCGGCAATAATTAAAATGAGTAGACCGATAAACTGTTTTATAACATTCATTACTATTGTTGTCGCATGTTTCATTTGCGGCGGTACTTTGAATGATACTTGGGTCATATTTACCGGAGGAATTATCGGGCTGCTAGTTACCGCCTCGGGGAACATTATTAACGATTACTACGACATTGAAGCTGACAGAATTAACCGCCCAAACCGTGTTCTCCCGTCTGAAATGGTATTGCCAGCAACTGCGGTTGTATTTTATTTCGCATTTAATATTGCAGCGTTGATACTTTCTTTGTTTTTAGGTCTGGAATTATTTGTCATTACCATTGTAACTATGGTGCTGCTTTTTTTGTATTCGTACAAATTGAAAAACATTCCATTGGTTGGCAATGCTGTTATAGCATTTTTAACCGGGCTGGCTTTCGTTTTCGGAAGTGTTATTGTTGGAAATATTTTCTGTGGGATTATCCCTGCCCTGTTTGCTTTTATGATCAATTTTATGAGGGAGCTTATAAAAGACATTGAGGATATTGGCGGAGACAGAGCTGTCGGTTTTTCTACTTATCCGATAACGTATGGTGTCGTAAGCTCCGTTAACATTATAACCGTTTTGGGTATAACGCTGATCTTATTGACAACAATCCCCTTTTTATTTAACATCTATAATATTAAATATTTTATTATTGTAATGCCGTTTGTAAATGGTATTCTGGTTTTTGTTATATCAAGATTACGCATGGATCCATCTAGATATAACTTAAATTTATCGAGCCGCCTTCTTAAGCTTGATATGATTATTGGAATAATTGCAATTATATTGGGAAGTAAATTTTGAATAAGCTAAAAGAATTTGATAAGAAGTTTTTGGATTCCAACAATAAATTCATTGCCGGGGTTGACGAAGCGGGCAGAGGTCCCCTTGCCGGTCCTGTTGTTGCGGCTGCAGTTATCTTCGACGATAAAATTGTTATTGATGAAGTTAATGATTCAAAAAAGGTTTCTGAAAAAGTTCGTGAGCAATTATATGATATTATCATTGAGCACGCTGTCGATTATGGGGTTGGAATAGTTGACGAAAAGACAATAGATAAGATAAACATTCTGCAGGCAACATTGATGGCAATGAAAGAGGCAGTAAATTGTTTAAGCATAACTCCTGATTTAATTTTAATTGACGGAAATAGAACCTTCGAATCAAAACTGGAAACATTGTCTATTGTTAAGGGCGACTCGTTATCTTTTAGTATTGCTGCGGCTTCAATTCTTGCAAAAGTTACAAGAGATAGAATAATGAGAACGGCTTCTAAGAAATTTCCCGAATATCTCTGGTATAAAAACAAAGGATACGGAACAAAAGAACATGTTACCGCTATTAAAGAACATGGTCCAACGTCTTTACATAGAATAAGTTTTTTAGGTAATATTTTAGATCAGGAAGTTTTATTATAAAACATTTGATGATACGACCATAGTGAAGAAATTTACTAAACAAGGGGATGAAAATAATTACTAAATTGTTATATTGCTGTATGACTGTTAGTTATTCAAATAACAATTTTAAATATACATTAGAAAAACAATTCGTATTGTTGGTTAATTCGTTCATTAAACAACGAGCAATTAATTTGCGTTGTAAACAAACTGAAAAGAATTTAGTGTTGAATTATGGCAACTTATAAACAGCACACCGGTGATAAAGGAGAAGACTATGCGTGTGACCTTCTTGTTGAGAAAAACTTCAAGATAATTAAACGGAACTACAGATACGGTCACGGTGAAATTGATGTCGTTGCCCAAGACGGTGATGTTCTTGTTTTCGTTGAGGTAAAAACACGAAAAAACTTGGAATTTGGTTATCCAATATCCGGTGTGACCAAAGCCAAACAGCGGCAAATAAGAAAAATTGCCGAGGCATATTTGATTGAACATGACGTCACCGATACCGATTGCAGGTTTGACGTTGTCGGAGTTCTGCTTCAAGGCAATGAACGTCCGGTTATTGATCACATTGAAAATGCATTTTAGCTTATTAGCAAAGCTGTATAAGATTTCATTTTTATTATTTTAAGATGTTACTATTAAGTTACTTTTATTATTTTGTGTAATCTATTATTTTATTACTTAATCAATGAAGCTACCGCAAATTAAACATATCAAAGATCCGACAACGTCAGACAAGTTATACAGTTTTTTTACAAATTTATCGGGTCTTACAATTTTTAATATCGAGTTTTTTAAGCAGGCATTTTTGCCTCCTTATGAAATAGCGCAAATAAAAAAACACATGATAGAGCTCGGTGTTAAAACCTTTCCGATTGTAAGTATCATGGGATTTATTTTAGGATTTGTTCTTTCGCTTCAATCGTATCCTGTTCTCGAAAGATTCGGCGCTACCGATTTTCTTCCCTCCACGGTTGCACTTTCTGTAATTAGGGAATTAGGTCCTGTGCTTACTGCAATAATTTTTGCAGGAAGAGTAAGTTCCGGAATTGGTGCGGAACTTTCTTCGATGAGAGTTACAGAACAGATTGATGCAATGGAGGTTTCGGCTGTTAATCCATTCAAGTATTTGGTCGTAACACGAGTTTTTGCCACAACGATGATCTTGCCGATCTTAACTATTTACGTTATATTTATTGCGCTAGCCGGCGGATTCCTCGCGGTAATATTGTTTGAAAGTATGAGTCTGATATATTTTAAGAACGCTATAATTGCATCAATTACATTTGGGGATTTTGTCCCGGGAATTGCTAAAACATTTTTGTTTGGATATATTGTTGGGGTTGTCGGCGCATATAAAGGGTTTACTGCCGACGGCGGAACCGAAGGTGTCGGACGCGCTTCAACTACTGCGGTTGTTATGTCATCGCTATTGATTTTAATATCAGATATGGTTCTTGTTAAAATTACGGTTTGGTTATGGCCATCAATAGGATGATAGAAATACGGGGTCTGACAAAAAGCTTTGGTGATCTTCATGTTTTGAACAATGTTTCTTTTGATGTAAATGTCGGTGAGAATCTTGTTGTTTTTGGAAAGAGCGGTACAGGTAAAAGTGTTTTGCTAAAGTGTATTGTTGGTCTTTTGAAACCTGACAAAGGAGATGTTTTTGTTAACGGTGAAAATGTAATAACGTTTTCAACAAAAAAATTAAATGCGTTCAGAAAAAACCTTGGGTTTTTATTTCAAGGCGCAGCGTTATATGATTCTATGAGCGTTAGAGAGAACTTGGAATTCCCGTTGAAACGTAATTTCAATTTTAGCCAGGAGGAAGTTGACAAAAAGGTTCTTAAAACTCTAGAGCTTGTCGGGCTGGAAGAAGCTGTTGATAAAATGCCCTCAGAGCTTTCCGGCGGAATGAGAAAAAGGATAGGGCTTGCCCGCTCAATAATAACAGAGCCGGCATTAATGCTCTATGACGAACCGACAACAGGCTTAGATCCAATAACGTCGAAGGAGATAAGCGTTCTGATACTTAATCTTCAAAAGAAGTTAAAGATGACTTCTATCGTTGTTACGCATGATCTGCTTTGTGCCGAGATAATTTCTGATAGAGCCATAATGCTGAACGAGGGGAAGATCGTGTTCGAAGGAACAATTGAAGAGATGACAAACTCGCAGGATAAATTTTTGAAAAACTTTTTTAGTCATGAAATTATTAATGATTGAGTTTTTAGTTTAGGAGAATAATATGTTAAAACAATTGGAGGGCGCCCGTTTAGGTCTCTTTATCTTTATTGGAACGGTGCTGATAGTTATTTCAATATTCACAATCGGGAATAAGGAGTCCTTGTTTGTTTCAAGCATAACTATAAAATCCAAGTTCACTAATATTGAGGGGCTGCGTTCAGGAGCCCCGGTAAGATTAAGCGGTTATACTATCGGTAGTGTAAGCAGCATTGTATTGTCTGGTGATTCAGCAGGTACTGTAATTGTAACCATGCGCATAGATCAGGAGCTTAGACATTTTATCCGCATTGACAGCGAGGCATCAATTCAAACCGAGGGGCTTGTAGGTAAAAAGATCATCTCTATTACTCCTGGCTCGCAACATCAACCTGTCGCAGACGAAGGCAGTTATATTAAATCTAAAACCCCGATGAATATAACCAAGATAATGGAAGATTCGGAAGCAATTATCTCATACATGAAAGATATCACTAAGGATTTCTCCGAAATTGTTCACAACGTTAACACGGGCAGCGGTTCTGTAAGTAAACTAATTAATGATGATCGGCTTTATGAAACAACCGTAGGAATGATCCAGACTGCAAACAAAGATCTTAATCAAGTATCAAAAACGCTTGAGTATATAGCCGATTTGGCTTATGAAACTATTCAGTCGGCAAAAAATACTTTCACCGAGATAGATACTGTGATCTTTTCCATCAAAAACATTTCTGCTAAAGTTGAAAAAGGAGAAGGTTTTTTGGGAGAAATGATCAATGATACATTAACTTACGACTCGATAAAAGTTATGATCAATAATCTTGTTTCATCAACAGAGGCTGCCCACCAAGGATTAAGCTCTTTTGCCGAAAACATGGAGGCACTAAAGCACAACTGGCTTTTTAAAAGTTACTTTGAAGAACGCGGATATTGGGATCAATTAGAATATCAAAAAGCTATTGATGAACAGATAAATGAACTTAAAAAACAGAACGATCTGCTTGAAAGCAAAATAAAGGAACTAAAAGACCTTGGTGTGGATATTAATGAGTTGAGAAATTAGGAACACATTTCTTAAACAAGTAGTTTGTTTAACTGCATATTTTTCTGGTTAGCTTGATGTTCATTAAAATCAAGCGAAAAAACCTTTTAGTTGTCTTTTAAATTTCTCGTCTTTGAATCTTCTGTCGATCAGCTTCTGATATTTATGCAGAATTTTCTCGTTGATCTTTAAATTCTTGAGCGCCTGCCCGCTTAAACCCATATCTTTAATTACTTCTTTAAGCAGAATATTTGCTACTGTTGAGATATCATAATGTACTAACATTTTATACTCCAACTGTTTTTTAATCTTTGTTTAAGTTTGAAACAATTATAATGCCAAGGATTTCACCAAAATCAGATATTTATAAACACATAAAGCATTTTCAAAGTATTAGTATGAGATTCTGTGTCAATTTTAAGCCGCTAAAGCTGGACAAGGGATAAATTCTCTGCCTCTTACGCAAAAATATTATTAGCTACTTCACAATGATGCCCTGTCTGCTTGCGGCGGGGAGATTCATTGATTGAATATTTTTTTTGATAAAAATTTGGAAAAAAGTATATTTGCACCGCATCCTTAGCTCAGTTGGTAGAGCAGTTGACTCTTAATCAATTGGTCGGGGGTTCGAGTCCCCCAGGATGCACGAATAGTAAAGCCCGGCTAATGTCGGGTTTTATTATTTAAACCAGTTTTACAATTTAAAATTAAAAAGGCGAGAGTCCCAGCCAAAGTCTCCCGCCTTTTTGAATGCATTTATTAGTAAAACCTACATGGCTAATATAAGACTGTTGTTTACTTTTTATTGTGCTGGAAATCACACTTCTTAGAATATCATAATTTTATAAAATTCTTTTCTAATTAAATTATCAGTATAATATTTCTGTTAATTAATAATTATTTTAGTAAATATAGTTTTTACAGCCCACGCTTTTTGTAAATAGCGTGAGTTACATGGCGAAGCTGTATTTGTAATTTATACATAGAGTCTGAAACAATTTAACTATTGATGTTATAACCATTCCTTTAATATTGTCGCTGATAAATCTTTAAAATGCAAACAGATCAGATATTTATAAAGAACTATGTTTTATATCTATTGGGAAAAATCGTTCCTGGTTTAGTTGGATTAATCTCTATTCCTATTTTTCTGAGATTATTTGGTGTGACAGTGTATGGTGAGTTTGCATTAATCTATTCTCTGTTTTTATTGTCAATAACTTCGGTAACTGGTTGGCTAACTCAGGGAATTATTCGGTTCTATAATGAAACAAACAACAAATCCTTCTTTCGAAAAACAATATTTATTGTAACCTTCAAGTTAATTACTCTATCGCTAGTACTTACACTCCCAATATTAGTATATTTTAATTATTCTGGTATATTTTTTATAATAGTTGTTGTATTATCTTTATATTTAGCTGCATGTTTTACTGTTTCTATTGCTATACATCAGGCTAAATTCGAGGCAAAAAAAATTATTTTGGCCGATAGTTTTAGGGCGATTTTTTTTATAACAACCCCTGTTGTTTTATTTTTTATTTCTCCTCTCTTAGCATTATTCTTTGGCGTCTTGTTAAGTTTCCTTGCTGGTTTCATTTTCCTTAACCTACGAAATTGTATTAATATACAATTTAAGAGTGTTTTATCATTCCCAATTAGAACGAATATTGATTCACAAAACATTATTAAACAACTTTGGGCTTATGGGTGGCCTTTAGCTATTTGGTTTTTTCTGGCTACATTACTAAATATTTCAGATAGATTCATAATTGACTATTATTATGGTCTGGAAAAAGCCGGTGAGTATTCGGCCATATATGATGTGTTTTCAAAAGTATTCAAGTTCTTATTAGCCCCGGCAATAACGGCTATATTTCCAATACTCGTCAAGTTATCTGACGAAAAAAAAAGTAACGATTTATTAAAAAAGGTGATTATTTATGAATTGCTTGTTTTTTCTTTATTAATTTTAACACTAATTTTCTTTAAGGACTTTTTAATTACAGATGTATTCAAATTTAAAAACGCACATGATGTTGAACCAATTGTAATCCCAATATTTATTGGCTCCTTTTTATGGCAGCTTTCTATACTTGTCCATAAACCACTTGAGCTTAAGAAGGAGACAATAAAAATGCTTTGGGCTGTTTTATTCGCCACAATAGTAAATTTGACATTAAATTTAATCTTTATACCAATTTACGGCTACATTGCTGCTGCGTATACAACCATAATGGGTTCTGTCGTATATATTTTTTCTATTTCTTTAATCAACTATCAATATTATAATGATTGAAGTTGTCATTACATTTCATGTTTTTTTGTTAATTCTAAATTTGAAGTTAATAAAAAACATTGCGGCTCCTTCTTTTTTATATACATTTATCTGGTTTATTGTTTTGCTTTTACATTTTCTTGTAGCAAAATTCAACTTAATTTCCATAAATAGTCTGTCCAATGAAATATTATTGTTTTTTCTTTTAGGAACTATTTTTTTTAACGCTGGTAGTTTCTTTTCGATTATGGTGTACCATAAATCACACCCTAGGGAATATAAAACAAAATTTGTTAGAGTTCATAACTTTTTTGATAATTTTATGTTGTTAATCCCCCTTTTGTTTCTTCCTGTTGTTTATCTTAAATCATTATATTTAGCATACAACTCCGGAATTGAGAATTTGTTTTTAGGTTTACGGTACCAAAAGAATTATGGTGGCGAGAGCTTGGGTGTTTTACAATACTTAACTATCTGGGCTATATTTGATGCTACTTGGCGATATTTATTGTATAAGCATAACGTCTCGGTTTGGATGCAAAAAGGAAAGATGATTGTTGCTTTTTCTTCCGCATTTTTTTATGCGATACTAAGCACAGGAAAAACGTTTCCCTTTCTAATTATTATCACTCTTATAGGACTAAAATTCCTAGCTAATGAAGTGAAAATTAAACAAGGTGTTATTTTTGTTTCTTCATTATTCTTGGTCTTTTTCTTTTTTTCCGTTTTTTTAGAAAAAGGAGCAAGTCCAAATAATAGTTTTACTGTAAATTTGATCCTTGTTAATCAAACTTTACTAAACTACATGTTAGGCCCACAAAGCGCATTAGATTCTGTGTTTCAAAATTCCATAGCATATGATTTAGGGTTTAATTCTTTCCGATTTTTCTTCGCATTTTTTTATAAAATTGGTATTAGTGACATAGAGCCATTTAATTTGGTTCAAGTCTTTACCTTTGTTCCTTTTCCAACAAATGCATATACTTATTATTATCCTTACATTTTAGATTTTGGTGTGATTTTCTCTTTTTTAACTCTATTCATTTTTGGTTTTTTTCATACAAAATCCTTCCTCCATGCTAAGAGAGGATCGTTGGTCTATAGTTATATTTATGCACTTATGTTATATCCCTTATTTATGTCCTTCTTTCAAGACCAATATTTGTCTTTATTGTCAACTTGGCTTCAATTTGCAATATTTATATTGTTTGAAATGAAATTTATCCTTGTTAAACTGGTTCCTAAATATTATAAGATTATTCTTTAATAATTCAACGTACAAAAATGTCTTCTGAAGCACTTTGTGATATCATAATAATTAACTGGAATTCTGGTGATTTGTTAAACAATTGCATCAAATCAATAAAGGAAGGAAAGGGAGTGAAGTTAATTTCCAAAATCTATATTGTTGATAATGCCTCAATTGATAATTCGATTAATGCCATTAATTCCTTTTCTGATATTCATATTATAAAAAACGATAAAAACCTTGGATTTGCTGCTGCATGTAATCAGGGAATCTATGCCTCCAATTCGAAATACATCCTGTTTCTTAACCCAGATACAGAATTACTTGAAAACTCGCTTCTTGATTCCTTTCTTTTTATGGAAAATAATTCTGACATTGATGTTCTTGGCGTTAAACACATTGACATAAAGAAAGTTACACAAAAAAGCTGCAGTAGATTTCCTACATTAAAAAATTATTTTTACGATATAATTGGTTTATCCAAAATTTATCCAAAATTTTTCAATCCGGCAACAGTTATGACAGACTGGGACCACGAGGAGTCCAAACTTGTTGATCAAGTTATGGGCGCTTTTATGTTTGTAAGAAGAGATTCAATAGACTTATATGGTAAGTTTGATGAGCAATTTTTCGTTTATTATGAGGATTTAGACTTTGCGCGTAGAGTATGGGATAGAGGTGGAAAAATTTACTATTTATCTAATATAGAGATAGTTCACGAGGGAGGAGGAATCACTTCACGGGTTAAAGATTTAAGACTATTTTACTCCCTTCGGAGTAGATTGCTTTATGGTTTGAAATATTTTCCTAAGCACCACTTTGTTATATTGTTGATTTTAACACTCACAGTTGAGCCATTTACTAGAGTTATTAATCTTTTATTTAAATTGAAATATAGCGAGATATTGGATATATTTAAAGGATATAAAATGTTGTATGGCTATTTAATTCGAACACATATATGAAAGTATTGTTTTTAACCAAATATTCTTTTATGGGTGCTAGTTCAAGATACAGAACCTTACAATATTTTCCTTTTTTTGAGACCATGGGAGTTTCATGTACACACTCACCGTTGTTTGGTGATGATTACCTTAATTCTTTGTATCAAAAAAAGAATAGAGGTATAATAATATTGAAATCTTTTTTTTATAGGGCATCGCTCCTCATCTTCCGTATAGCCAACTATGACTTAATAGTTATTGAGAAGGAAATATTTCCATATTTTTCTGCAATTTTTGAACGATATCTGTTTTATAAAAAAACACCTTATTTATTAGATTATGATGATGCTATTTTTCATAATTATGACAAAAGCAACTGTATATTAATTCGACAATTATTTAAAAACAAAATCCCGACTGTTATTAAAAATTCACGTGGTGTTATTGCGGGTAATAACTATCTTTTAGAGTACGTAAAACGATATAAATCAGACAAGGTTTATTATTTGCCAACAGTAATTAATGTTAATAAATATACACCAAAAGTAGAGGGTAGCAATGAAAAATTTATTGTCGGCTGGATAGGTTCGCCATCAACAAGCAAAAACATTATTATGCTGAATAACCCCTTAAAGCGGTTTTGCTATAAGCATGATGCAACTATAAGGCTTATTGGATTTGACAAAGACATGGCTTCGTCTCTTGAGTTTCCACATGAAGTTATTAATTGGGTACACGACCATGAATCTAACGAAATAAGTAAATTTAACGTTGGCATTATGCCTTTAATAGACTCGCCATTTAACAGAGGAAAGTGCGGATTGAAATTAATTCAATATCATGGGTGTGCTTTGCCTGTGATCGCTTCTCCAGTCGGCGTTAACAAAAAGATCATTAGCCATGGACATAATGGGTTTCTAGCGAACTCTGATAACGATTGGTATGTTTATTTAGAACTTCTCTATAAAAATAACTCTCTTCGCCAACAAATGGGCGAACGTGGCAGAAATAAAATAGAGGAAGAATATAATTTAGACAAAACCAATATTGAATATTACAATATAATTACTTCCTTTAATCACCACAACTAAACAAAAAGGTGTGACTTAATTTTATGTGTATGTTTAGTGATTATCAACCTAAGAACAAAATATTCCTCTTAGCTAATACCTCTTGGTACCTTTATAATTTTAGAAAAACCCTTATCAAAAAATTGATAGGCAACGGATACCGTGTTTTGTGTGTAGCCCCTTTTGACGATTATTCTAAAAAACTTAAAGGCTTTGGGGCAGAGTTTATTAATATTGAATACGATAATTCTAATTTAAACCCATTAAAAGATTTGTTATTCCTTTTCAAATTAACCTCTTTTTTTAAAAAACACCACCCTGACATAATTTTATCTTACACTATAAAAGCCAATATTTACGGAGGTCTTGCTGCACAATTTGCAAAAATATCTTTTATTGCAAATATATCCGGGCTTGGTTCTCTTTTTATTAAAAAAAATATAATTTCTAAATTCTCTTTGTTATTATATAAGATCAGTTTGAGAAAAGCTGACAAACTTTTTTTTCAAAACCAATATGATTATTCTTTGTTTCTTGAAAAGCAAATAATCAAAAAACAACACGCAGAAGTCATCCCTGGTTCTGGAATCGATTTGGTAAAGTTTTCAAGTAATATCTTAGCAAAGAGGAGAGCTAAATTTATTTTCTTGTTTGCCTCAAGACTACTGAAAGACAAAGGAATTATAGAGGCTGTTGAAGCAACAAATAAACTAAAACAGATTAATAAAAATGTGGAGCTACAAGTTTTAGGTAAGGTCTGGACTAAGAACCCAAGCTCAATTAAAACACATGAATTAAACAACTGGATTAATTCTGGTCTTATTTCCTATCTGGGTTTTACTGATGATGTGCGTCCTTATATTGAAAATGCTGATGTTGTTATTCTTCCCTCTTATCGCGAGGGAATGTCCCGCATACTGCTTGAAGCCTCTAGTATGGGCAAACCCATAATCACAACCGATGTTCCTGGCTGCAGAGATGTTGTGGATGACATTCAAACCGGGTTTTTATGCAAAGCGCGTGACTCTGACGATCTTGCTGAAAAAATGCTCCAGATAATTGAGATATCCAACGAAGAACGCGCCTTGATGGGTAAAAGAGGAAGAGAAAAAATGGTGAACGAGTTTGATGAAAAAATAGTGATCTATAAATATTTAGAAATAATAAACAAACTTATTGCTTAACCTACTGCTTTTCTATAAATTTATTTGGTTCAGCGCTATTCCAAAATTTGTTTTTAATATAAAACCATTGTAAACTTGATACAACAATAAAACATTTTCTAAGAATCTATAATGTAAATAAATCATTTTTAAAATTATTCAAGCTATATGTCAATGCTAATTAGATTTTCGGCGTTATTGCTTTTAATACTACTCAGTCCGCTATTATTATTTATTTCGGTTTTAATAATTCTTATTGATGAACCCCCTGTTTTTTTTGTTCAGAAAAGGGCGGGGAGAAATTCGTTTTACTTTAATATGTACAAATTCAGAACCATGAAGAGTGATGCTCCGAATGTTGCAACTGCTTTGCTCAAAGACCCTGATCAATATTTCTCCAGAACTGGTAAGGTTCTTAGAAAGTTTGGATTAGATGAATTGCCAAATTTAATTAACATTCTAAAAGGTGATATGGGCTTTGTTGGTCCTCGTCCGGTTTTGTACAAAGAGTTTGATCTAATTGAACTACGCAAAAAAGAGGGTGTGGATAAACTGTTGCCCGGACTTACAGGTTTGGCACAAATAAATGGTCGTGGTGATTTGTCTCTTGAAGAAAAAGTAAAATTTGAGCTGCTGTATAAAGAAAAAAAGTCTTTGTCTTTCGATACAAAGATATTACTTAAAACATTTACCCATGCTCTATTCAAAAAGGGTGTTTTACATTAGTTGTTTGCTTTTAAATTATGAAAAAAACAGACAAAATTATTGATGTTATTAAAAACAAAGAAATTGGTTTTGCTTTACTAGCTGATTTATTTATCCCAAATGTTGGTGGAGCATGATAAAGACATTCATCCCATAATGGACATGAGTAGCAAGTATCTTCTGTTACTTTCCTTGAAAGCTCTATACATGTATGTGTCATAATCTTTTCCCTTTATAAGATACGTTTTCTATCTCAATTATTATGCCCCTTATCCGCTTCTTTGGTTTTTCCTTTTTTTACTATATTCCTAAAGTAAAATTGAACCTTTTTACTATTTAGCGGAAACATTTACCGGCAAAATTTACATGTAATTTCAAAAGCATCTTCACATTATTCAAATCGAGTTACTTAATTGCTTTTTTTATAATGTTTCTTTGAAAACAACAAAACAAAAACCTTGTTTTCTGTCGTTTTTAGCGTTTTCCTTTCTGTCCTTTATAATTTGCTTTTTATGAGACCTTTTTGTATTTTAGTATAAATTAAAAGCAGCATTTGGCGTGATTTTTGCTTTATTTAGGTATGCTGGTATTTTTAATTATATAAAAAGCGGGGCGCTATGAAAAAGATTTTTAATTCTGATAATCTTAGTACGGTTTTTGCTAACTATCATTTGTTTTCTGCCTTTTCGGGTGGTGTTTTCGGTTTTTTACTTTTCTTTTTAATTATAGTTATAGTAAAAACTATTTCTTTTTGGCTTGGCACGTTAAGTCAAATTAAGATAGAGCCGGAAGATATTATGCTTTCTTTGATCGGGCTGGTTTTAATGGCTTTAATAAAGATTTTAGAAGAATTGCGATTGAAGGAGCCTTTGTCTTAATTTAGCTTTTACTGTTTTCTTCTTATTACAGCTTTCAAGTGATCTATTACATCTTTGCATAAGTATGTAAATTTGGACAAATAATTACAAATTGTTGTATATTCCCAAACAAAAAATTTGGATTTAATCTATGGGTTTTGAAAAAAAAATTCTTTGTATTGGCGCCGGATATGTTGGCGGTCCGACTATGGCAGTAATTGCTGCAAAAAGCCCTCAAGTTAAGGTAACGGTTGTTGATATTAATGAGGAGAAGATAAAAGCATGGCAAACCGACCAACTTCCCATATATGAACCGGATCTTCTTGCTGTAGTTCAAAAAGCCAGGGGAAAGAACCTTTTCTTCTCAACAGAAATTGAAAAAAACATTAATGATGCAGATATAATTTTTGTGTCTGTTAACACACCTACGAAAACCTTTGGTGAAGGTGCTGGCAAAGCATCTGACCTGCAATATATTGAGTCAACAGCTAGAAGTATTATCGCCGCCTCTAATTCCAATAAAATTGTTGTGGAAAAAAGTACTCTTCCGGTAAAAACAGCTTCTGCTCTTGAGAAGATATTAAACAATAACGACAAAGGACTAAAGTTTGAGGTTCTGTCCAATCCTGAGTTTTTAGCCGAGGGCTCTGCTATCAGAAATCTTGAATTCCCCGATAGGGTTTTAATCGGCTCAAGGGAAACCGAAAGCGGTATTAATGCCCGTCAGCAACTAGTTGATATATATTTAAATTGGGTTCCGCGTGAAAAGATAATAGAGAGCAATGTGTGGAGTTCCGAGCTTTCCAAGCTTACCGCAAATGCTTTTTTAGCACAAAAAATATCTTCAATTAATTCTATCTCGGCTCTATGTGAGAAAACTGGCGCTGATGTTGGTGAAATAAGCAAAGCCATTGGGGCTGATAATCGTATTGGTAATAAGTTTTTAAACGCCAGTATTGGGTTTGGTGGTTCTTGTTTTAAGAAAGACATTTTAAATTTGGTTTATATTTGCGAGTCCCTTGGTCTTATTGAGGTGGCTGCTTATTGGGAAGGGGTTATAAAGATAAATGAATACCAGGAAAGTCGTTTTGTAAAAAGAATGCTGGCTTCTATGTTCAACACACTTGCTGGCAAAAAGATAGCGCTTTTCGGATTTGCTTTCAAAGCGAACACTGGTGATACACGAGAAACTCCCGCTTATTACATAGCTAGACAACTTTTGGTTGAGCGAGCTAATTTATCAATCACTGATCCAAAAGCCATACCTAACGCAAAGATTGATCTAATGGATTTTGTCGACAATATTAAATTTACAGAGGATCCTTACGAAGCCGCTAAAGAAGCAGACGCTATTGCTGTGATGACCGAGTGGGATTTGTATAAAACACTAGATTATCAAAAGCTATTTGACTCGATGAGAAAACCCGCTTTTCTTTTTGACGGAAGAAATATTTTAGACCACAATGAACTGATGAATATTGGTTTCGATGTTCATGCAATAGGAAAAAGTTTTGATTAAATATGGTTTTTTTAATTTCGTTTTAAACGAAAAAAGGGGTTCGTTTTTTAATTAATTTCATGTACTGTTTTATTTAACTATCCTAAATTCTATTCTCCGATTCATTGCCCTACCCTCCGATGTACTGTTGTCTGCAATTGGTCTTGTAAAACCATATCCAACCGTTTTGATTCTGCTTTCGTTAATACCGCGTTCTACCATATAATCCTTAACTACATTTGCTCTTTCCAAAGAAATTCTTTGATTTACCTGAACTGTGCCAATGCTGTCGCAATGACCATCTATTTCTATTTTTAGTTGAGGGAGTTTTTTTAATTTCTGAGTAACATGATATAATACCGGATATGATTCCGGCGTTAATCTTGAACTATTGAATTCGAAATTCACACCCATCAAAAGCATT
Source organism: Chlorobiota bacterium (assembly GCA_013151565.1). GTDB lineage: Bacteria > Bacteroidota > Ignavibacteria > Ignavibacteriales > Melioribacteraceae > SZUA-22. Next base: position 998 of record JAADIB010000135.1, on the reverse strand, counting down.
TTGCTGTTATTTTTAGCTGCTGGTTTTATTACAACTTTTTCCGTAACAATTTCTTTGGGGATATTAATATCCAGTATTTTTTCAACTTTGTTGTAGTCGAAATTATCTTTCCTCTCTATTCCATCATAAAGTTGACAAATGTTTGACTTTTCTCCTCTTGAGAAATACCACTGAATTCCTAGATCTCCTTTTACAACGGCATCATAACTTGTTCCAAAGACCCCTCCTCCGTTCGATCCATACCTTCCATCATAATAATCTGTAGCCGGTGTATAAAAATCAATTTCCGGTTTTAGTTTCCAGTCTTCACTAAGGTAAATTTCCATTCCTACTCCCATTCCTACCTGCACTACAATATTAGACTCATTTGGTTTTGGCTCTTGTTGAGGATTGTCGTGAGAAAAAGAATTTAAGCCCAAACTTACCATAGCAAATGGAGAAAAAGAATTGCATGGAGAAAAATAATAAACCATATCGAGAGAGCCCCAAAAAGCAATTGTCTTGGTAATGTTTACATCATCTGGACCAAATCCTCCTCGTGTCATATTATTATAGTTGCCTGTTAAACGAAGTCCCGTGTGTTCGGTAAAATTTCTTTGTATCGATAGATATCCGCCAATGTTGTTCCAAGACAGGGAGACTTTCGGCATAGAGGCTCCAAATCCAAAAATCCATGCTTTTTTTGAAACCTGTGCTTGAGTAATAATAGATGAAATAAGAAATATAATTGTTATTGCTATGGGCTTGCTATAATTAAGCTTTCTTGTAACCTCTTTAACTAATTTCATTTAACTAATTTCCCGTAACTCATTATAAATTTATATTATACGATATTTAAGCATTTATATAAAAGAAGTCAAGATTTATATCCTGTGTAAAAAAAACAGGTTCTTTTATTGTTTTATTTTTTCTGATCAAATTTTCTCTAATGCTTGCTGTAAATCGTTTATTATATCATCTACAAATTCAATACCAACAGAAAGACGAACTAAACCATC
>JAADIB010000163.1 GCA_013151565.1 Chlorobiota bacterium | reverse complement strand
AATCACCCAGCTTGCAACTGCAGTTGCCATTTCCCATTTAAAATACTCGGCTCCAAGCTCAATAATATTGCCCATCGGAATATCAATTACCGGGAAACCTGCTTCTGCTAACAATGCTGCTTTCTGTGAATATTTGTCGTCATCACTCAAGTGAAGGTTTACAAATACACGGTCATGCGAATATTCAGCAGGAGCAAGCAGTTCTTCCCCCTCAATAGGAAGAATTCCTTTTCCATCCTTGCCTGTGCTTTCAGCTATCAACTGTTCGACCCAAGCGCCGAACGGTTTAAGATCATCCGAAAGAATGAAAGTAAGTTTATCAAGCCCTTGTTCTGCAAGGACTCCAATTGCAGTGCCAAGATGCGCAGCAGAATTATTCTCTTCCTTTGAATGATCAATCATCTTCTGGGTTTCGTTGAATAATTCTTGCAGATCAACGCCAATCAAAGCTGCCGGAACAATGCCGAACAACGAAAGCGCTGAATATCTTCCTCCGATATTCGGATCATTCAAAAATATTTTTCTAAAGTTCAATTCCTTAGCCATTGATTCCAAACCACTTCCGGGATCGGTAATTGCCGTAAAGTGTTCGCCAGCTTTTTCCGCTCCGACTGCTTTTATAGCATCATTGTAAAATCTTTTCATGAATGAAATAGTTTCAACTGTTCCACCCGATTTTGTTGAAACAATATACAAAGTTTCATTTGGGTCAAGCTTATCTTCAAATTCTTTAACCGCATCGGGATGCGTGCTGTCAATAACACTTAAGTTCAGATAGCCTTCCTTAACTCCGAATATCTTTGCAAAAACTTCAGGCGCCAGACTTGAACCGCCCATTCCCATCAGAAGTACATTCTTAAAACCTTCATTTTTTATCTGCTCAACAAATTCATTTATCTCTTCGAATTTGGCGCGAGCTACATCAGCGCAGTCCAACCACCCGAGGCGGTTACTGATCTCAGTTGGATCATCCCTCCAAACTGTGTGATCTTTTTCCCAAATTCTTGAGACTATCTGCTGTTTCTTCAATTCATTTAATTTTTCTTGAACTAAGCCGTTATATTTTCCAAGTTCCATTTTAATTTCAGTCATTTTTGCCTCATTCCTTTTTCTTAAAATTTATTCAATTCCGAAGAGTTTTTTGAACTCATCGTTGTTCATTCCTTTAATGATCTTTTCTTCATCGTCATTATTTTCCGGTTTATTCATTTCACGGTTGAATTCTTCCGACCTAATTATTGTACAGCTATTCTTCTTTGCAAAATCCATCAATGCATGATCAGAGCTTACAAGTGTGATCAACTTTGGATTTTTCGCATAACTTATCTCATCGCGGATCTTATCATCAGCTATTCTATTTTCCGAATAGGTTATTTTTAATCCCCTTGCTCTTATTGGTGTGTTAGGGTATCCGTCAAAATGAAGTGATACTTTTATCTTTTTATCGTAGAAATACCTCTCAAGCTTAAACGCTAATTTTTCACGGAGCACTTGTTTATCCAGACCTCTGAATTCTGGGATCTTCCCCATCAAGTTATTTCCGTCTATTATGTAAATTCTCTGCATCTGTTAAAACCCGCCGTAAATTTCTTTTGATTTAGTCATTTTTATATCTCTGAATTCAGGCGCTTTAATTCTTATCTCGAATCTGAATCCTCTGTATGTACCAATCGGGTTCCATACCATATTTGCTTCCCACGCATGAAGATCGCGGTAAATAGTTATCTGCGGAGCGTTCATTTTTTTGTTAGTAATATCATAACTGCCACGGAAAGTCAGTTTCCATTTTTGCGTTAAACTAAAACTCAAATCAAACCCAAGATTAGAACGTCTGGTTATGTATGACGGTCCGAGATCAGTATAATTAAAATTATATGTCAAACTCAAATTCCATGGAATTGAAAAGTCCGGTTTTTCTTCATTGTAAATTTCTATATAATCCTGGCTGTCCTGCCCAAACATATTCTCCGGGTTTTCAGTTTCGTTCATTTCATCTTTCCCTTTTTTTTCCTCATCTTTTGATGTAAACTGGTCGCCGGATAAATGCGTAGAAAGATTTATGTTAAAGCTAGTTAATTTTAACAACCCTTGATTATTTGATATTAACGATTGATTTATCTGCCGCCCATTATAATATGTATACGGAGAAAATACAGTATTTCCCTGCAGAGATAAAAGCCTGCCCACTTGTGTTCTGAAATTCAATCTAAGATCGTCAAATTGGAGAGAATCGGCAGCAAAGTTGTAACCCGATGAAATTCCGAGATCCAAAAGTTTGATCTTCTGCTGTTCTGAAGTTGTATCAGTCGGGTCCTTAATAGTTTTGATTTCAAATGTATTTCCGAGTGATAAAGTCAATCTCTGTGATTTTCCCGAACCCGCCCCGCCAAAGATCTGGTTACCGAACTGATCATACTTTATTTCGTTACCGTTTGTATCAACATAAGTATCATAGTAGCCCCAGTGACTCTCAGAAAAATCGGGATGAAAGGAATAAGTTAAACTTGGACTAAAAGTATGACGAAATGCTTCAATACCGAACATCTGAGGCTGAGCCATACCATAAATTTTTGTAGAAGCTGAAACATTTAAGTTAAATGTATTAACCGTGTTAAGGTCATTCACATCATAAATATCTTTATAATATTCCGGATTTCCCGTTGAATCTATAATAGACTTAAATTCCTGTACTTGTTTTTTATTATACCATTTGGATTCAAAATTAAAACTTGGCGCAATATTAAAATGACCTATTTTTGGCGAGGCTGAAATAGCAATACGATGATCAAAACCACCGTGAATTGTGGATTCTGTTTCAGTTTTTTTTCGATTATTCCTGAATCTTCCGCTATATGAATATCCAACATACTCATACCATTTCATTCTATTGCCTTGAGCGCCGGAACCTCTGAACGGATAAGCCAAATTCTTAGTAAAAGTTAAACTCGGCAGGTCTTCGTTTATATCACCTGTTCCTAAATTCTGAGTTCGGTTGTAGTTTATTGTCAAGTTTGTTCCCGCTCCATCCCAGCGTTTCGACAACGTAGCATTTGAAGTAATATCATTCTGAACACGATCTTTCAAATTCGGGCTGTTAAGTGTTAAATAATTATTTGACAGGAATTGTAATCTTGCATCCACCTGCATTGTTGGAGTGATCTTTTGATGATGAGTAACGTTTATATTCCATTCCAATTGCTTAGTATAATCCGGATCACCCTCTTCACCGGTAATCCTTTTTGAAAATCCGCCGTTGATATTTCCGTTATATAAATACCTATCTCTATAACGTACTCTGCTTCTCATTCCATAACCACCCTTAAAATAATAATCACCGGTCAGTGTTACATCCATATACTCATTAGTTGCCCAGAAGTAACCCAAATTTCTTAGATAGTAACCGACATCAGCCTGGAATCCGTAATTCGGAGCGATCAATCCCGAGACACGACCGGTACGATTTGGAAACACACCCCACGGTAAAGGAACAGGAAGAGGCACTCCGCCAATATGGATGAATATCCATTTAGCTATTATTTCATCTCCTTGAATCACTTTCATTTTGCTTGCACTAAAATAATAATGCGGGGTATCGGCATCGCAGGTCGTAAATCGCCCGTTTTTGATGAAGAAAATATTTTTGTCAACTTTTTTAACTTTTTCACCGGTATATGTTTTATCACCGGAAGTATTTTTTGCCAATGAAATATATCCCTGCTGAGTTTTGAAATTATATTTTATCTCAGCTCCCTCATAAGTCTCTCCGGCTTCCGTTAATACAGGCGTGTCGATAAATCCGCCATTTGTACTTGCAGTGTCAATTTCTCCAATAGCACTTAAGTCGCTCGTTAGAAAATCAATACTGATATTTGCGCTTTTCAACTCGGTCTGCTGATATTTGATATCTCCATTGCCATAGAGATACATCTTTTTATCTTTCACATCAAACATTAGGGAATCGGCAGCATTTGCATAAACAATATCTACCAAATCGGATTGTGTATGTTTTTTAAGAGTGTCTATTATTTCAGATGAATCCGCAACAACCGATAGAATA
>JAADIB010000199.1 GCA_013151565.1 Chlorobiota bacterium | reverse complement strand
GGGAAAATTCACCTTTCCAGGCATTGAATACGGCAATCTGGGCTGCCGCAATTGAAGCGCATCCGTATCACCACCCCACAATTGGTTGGAGATCGGATATTGAAAATGTTCCGATCGAAAAATTACGCGCATTCTACGACACATTCTATTGGCCGAACAACGCCACAGTAACAGTGATCGGAGATTTTGACACAAATAATGCTTTAGAGCTTATTAAAAAATATTACGGAGAGATTTCTACTTCACCTCAACCGATCCCAAAAATTTACACAACCGAGCCGGAACAGCAGGGTTTAAGAAGAGTAACTGTAAACCGTGCCGGACAGTTGGGAGTTGTGGGCATAGCTCATAAAATTCCTAAAGGATTGAGTGAAGAAACTTATCCTCTTATATTACTTGACTATATTTTAACGAATGGAAAAACAAGCAGATTTTACAAAGCTCTTGTTGACAAAAATAAAGCTGTAAATGTTTTTGATTTTTATGTTCCCTTCCATGATGCTTCGTTATTCACGCCGTATGTCTTCTTGGCTCCGGGTGCAACGCATGAAGAAGTAGAAAAGATAGTTATTGATGAAATAGATAAAATAAAAAAGGAGGGGGTAACGGATGCAGAGGTCAATAGAGCGATAAACCAGATCACAGCAGAAACTGCTTACGATAGAGACGGATCCTTCTCTATTGCCAGTCAGTTAAATGAAGCTATCGCAAAGGGGGATTGGACTTTCTATGTTGATTATTTGGATAACCTGAAAAAAGTTACTGCTAAGGATATTCAAGATGTAGCGAAAAAATATTTTGTAGAAAGTCACCGTACAATTGGTTATTTCATTCCCAAAACCGGAGGTGGGAATAAAGAAGAAATAAAATCGTCGTCATGGTATGAAAACCAAACAAAAGCTTTTTATAAAGGGAACGATAACAGTAATAGTAATTTAAGTTCTATAATGATTGAACCTGCTCCGGCTCAAGCGCCGAAAATTTCTGACAATATCAAATCGAATAAAATTAATGGAATTAAAGTTATAACAGCTAAGACAGGCGTAAAAGATGTGATCACCTTCATGGGTAGTTTTGCTGCAGGAGATTCTTTTTCACCGGAAGAAAATTCCATGATTGCTGATCTAACAGGAAATATGCTTGATAAAGGAACAAAAAATCTCGATAAGTTTGCTCTTGCCGAAAAGCTGGAAAATCTCGGTGCAGAATTATCCTTTTCTGTTGATACTTATTCCTTAAATTTTAGAGGCAAATGCTTATCTAAAGATATTAATGAAGTGGTCGGTCTTTTGGCAGAGCAGCTTAAAAGTCCGGCGTTTAGTAAAGAAGAATTTGAGAAATTAAAACTCCAAAGAAAGGGAAGCGTTAAGCGTATGTTGGAAAACACCAACACAAGAGCGGCTGAGACGGCTGATAGCCTGTTGTTTCCCAAGGGAAATCCAAATCATGGTGTATCGGCTTATAGAATGTTAAAGGATATTGATAAAACTACCCTTGATGATGTGAAAAAGTTCTATGCAGAATATTATGGTCCAAAATCAATGATATTTGTTCTGGTTGGAGACCTTGAACATAACGGCATTGATAAAACAGTTGCCAAAGCATTTGACGGATGGACAGGTGGTGTTGATTATCCCAAAGTCAAGAAAACCGAGCAGGTTGTAACAGGAGAAACTGTTATCGTTAAGATGAAAGATAAAACAAGCGCAACATTACGAATTGCTCAAACCACAGGCTTAAAAAGAACAGACAAAGATTATCTTGCACTGAGTATTGGCAATAGTATTTTCGGGATGGGCGGATTCTCAGCAAGGTTGATGTCAATAATCCGTGATGATGAAGGGCTAACCTACGGGATTTATTCTCTTTTATCCGGCGATACATTTTCTGATGGTGAGTTCGCTATCAGTGGAACTTTTTCTCCTGATCTGCTTGCTAAAGGATATAGCTCGACCATGCGGGAATTCAAACGCTGGGTAAACGAAGGTGTAACTACTGAGGAATTAAAAGCCGCTAAGACTCGTGCAATTGGGGGTTACAAAGTTGGTTTATCAACAACGCGCGGTATGGCTTCAAGGTTATTAAGCATTACTCAACGCGGTTACGAACCAAGCTATATGGATGAATACCCTAGTTTAATAAATGCTGTTACGCTTGATGAAGTTAACAATGCAATCAAGAAGTATATTGATCCTGATAAGGTAGTTACCGTTGTTGCCGGTACTGTTACTGAAGATAATTTGAAACTAAAAAACTAAAATGTCGAATATTAGATTCTAGTCTTTATAGGTAACGTTAATACAAATTTTATAAGGGATGCAACTTTTGTGTCCCTTATAAATATTTAGTTTTTATCTTCAAGTATTGCTGGTTTACTCTCATTGTGCATTCTATCCACTGACGTCACAATATAATAATAAGTTTTTCCATTCTCCAATTCTGCAAGATCAAAATAATTTGTGTTCTTGTTAAATACTTTTGCAATAATTTTAGATGGATCATTCAGATCGATTTGACCTTTATCTTCAAATCTATAAACCAAGTAATAATATGGAAACTCACCATCTTCAGCTGCATCGGGTAAATTCCAGAATAGAAGAATCCCTGAATCAGTTTCAATTCTGCGAAGTTTCTCAACCGGGAGTGGGCTGATGCTATCCAACCATGTCATTACCGGAGGAATTGATAAATTCTTGTACCAGTCCAATTTCATTGAGTCGGCAAGTCCGCTCCAATTTCTGGAGATTGATTTAGCGCTGAAGAAAACAGAACCCAAAACATTTTTAGTTGCTCTATTCAATCTAATCTCATCTCCCAACTCGGATCTCTTACCTTTATAATTTGGCGAAGCCATCTTACTGGAGTATAGACCAACATATAAGTGTCTGCCGTCGGTCACAGTTGCCCACCAAGGTAAAAGTTTTGCATAATCGGCTTTCGGATGTCCGATTTCCCAATATATCTGCGGAGTGATATAATCAACAATTTTATTATCCAGCCAGTTCAGAGGATCGCAATAAAGAATATTGTAAGAGTTAAAACCATTTGTTCCCGCATATTTATTTAATACAATTCCAAAAGGGGAAATCCCAAATTTCACTTTTGGTTTTGACTCTTTTATTATTTTGTAAATTTCTGCCATCAGCAAATTTATATTGTCTCTTCTCCAATCATCTATGTTAGTAAATCCTCTGTTATAATTAACAAAGGTAAGAGAATCCTCATTTGTGATAGGGGTGTAAGGATAGAAGTAATCGTCAAAATGAATTCCGTCAATATCATAACGGGTTAAAACATCCTCCATTACTGACTTAATATGTTCTCTTACTTCCGGTAGACCGGGGTCAAGCATTTCATAGTTGCCCGATTTTATCAACCAATCTTTATGGAGAACTGAAACATGATCTTCGCTTTGCTTATAAGCTCCAATGTCCTTAACGGCGCGGTATGGATTGAACCATGCATGAAGTTCCATTCCTCGTTTGTGTGTTTCCTTGATCACAAAACTGAGCGGATCATAATAAGGATCAGGCGCTTTACCTTGCTCTCCTGTTAGCCAATAGGACCAAGGCTCAATTTTCGAATCGTAAAGCGCATCACATTCGGTTCTAACTTGGAAGAAAATAGCGTTCATTCCGGCTTGTCTGAGAGAATCGAGCATTGCTGATAGTTCAGCTTTCTGTTCTTCGGGAGCGGCAAACTTACTTGTTGGCCAGTCAATATTTGCAACAGTTGCAATCCATGTAGCACGGAATTCTCGTTTTGGTGAAACATTTTGCGCAGTAAGATGTTGAAGAAATAATAAAAATGTGAAACAAATAAAGATTTTTTTCATCATATTATATAAATTGTTTAAGGATGTATTTAGTTCATTATTTTGAAAGGCTAAGTTACAAAGAAAGAATGAATTATTGAAAATGATAAAAAATGAAATATAGGAGATAAATATTATGGCATTAGATTTAAATAAGTTTACAGTAAAAGCACAGGAGACAATTCAGAATTCAATTGAGATTGCTCAGAATTACAACAATCAAATAGTTGAACCTGAACATATTCTTG
>JAADIB010000327.1 GCA_013151565.1 Chlorobiota bacterium | reverse complement strand
CCTTCTTAAATCTAGGATCTTTTACCAATTCATCAGCAGTCTCCTGCTCGGTATATTTTCTGTTGCGGTCATTCATCCCTTCCCAATTACTGGGAACTACCGTTCGCGCAAAGAAGCCATCAGTTTCCGTGACTTCTTGTAAAAACTTCAATGTATGAAATGCTTTTTTAGCTTTTTCCCTTGCATCTTTATCCTTAGTTACAGCATATCTTAAACTTTCCATACTCAGATAGATCGCCGTATATTCGCCGTCGTTGTCGTCATCCCACGGTCGCCATGATGCCGTATCGCCTTCAATATCAAGCCAAACACGATATACGATCCATGGTTCACGGACATGCCTTCTCATCATAACATTGTAAAAGTAATCTTCCTTTTCAGATAGAGTCATTTCCTTTCTCTTTATCGCACTCACTCCACCGGCAGTTGCGATCCATGCAGTACCGGATTTATCAAATGCAATATCTCTAACCTTGTCATTCATCAACCAGCGTTTACTAAAACGTAAAGAGTGTGAGCCATTCTTCGCATAACGGACAATACCCATGTTCGTTCCTACCCACATAACACTGTCAGGAGATTTTTCTACGCAATTAACTTCTGCATTTGATATGCCCTCCTTTGGAGTTAGAGTTTTGAGTTTTCTATTCTCATCTCGAATAGTTACACCCCCTAATCCGCCAGCCCAAAGTTTATTGTCATCAGAATAAGATATTCCTCTGATATAAGAGCTTATCAATTCATTTTCGTCCTGATATAGTTTGACTTTATTATTTGCATAATGATAAAGCCCTACATCAGAAGCTATCCATATACCATTGTTATTATCGGGAATAGCATCTCTAATTCCTTTAGAAATATTGATGTTTAATTTCTCAACTCTGTTTCCCTTTATAAGCCAGTTTCCATTGTGTCCAAACGCATATACTCCTTTTGAAGTTGCAGCAATCATGGAAATCGGAGGGATGACCTCTTTGATCTTCTGAACTTTTCCGTTTACATATTTGTATAATCCATTCCACGTACCGAACCATACATTATTATCAGAATCAACTGCCACTGTATACGATGGTCCTCTTTCATTCTTATCTTGTACAGGCTGCCACTGATTATCACCAACCTTTTTTATAAATACTCCGCCTTTTGTAGCAATCCAAATATTCTGCGATGAATCAACTGCTATACTCCGAACATCATTATTATCCGTAGAACTACCAACCGGATATGCAACATGATATTCTTGAATAAAAGGCTTGTCAATGTATGTATGTTCACTGCTTACCTTATTACTATTATCATCACTGCAATAAAATAGCGAGATAGATAATATTATAATTGATATTATTTTTATTCTTTTCATTTCAATTTAATCCAAATTCTTGAACGAGGCTCTAAAGTTAAAACCAACTTGTTATTCTGATGATCAATTACTTCTCCGGTAAATCCATTTATCAATTTCTTATTTTTCATTTCATCGGTTGTAAAACTAAATGTCTCTTTTGTTTTATTGTAATTATGGAATACCCAACCGGAATTACCAAGCGGCTGAATAACAATTCTTGTCGGTGCATCAAGTTGAAAATAAAGATTCATAGTAAAAGCTTTACGAATTGTATTAGCCCATGATCTCGGAATTTCCAACAACCCCAAAGGTTTTGGACATAGAAGCACTTCACCGACTTTATCAAAATCTTTTTGTGAGAACGTGTGTGTGTTGATCGTATAGATCATTCCTCCATCTTTATATGATCTAATAAAGTATGGAATCTTCCCTTTACCTGCGGCGGTTAATACAGTTTTACCATGCGTGGTTGATACTTTACTTTCGAGGTCTAAGCCATATTTTATTTTTACAAAAATATTGTTCTCAATTGCATGTGTAGCTTTCTGCGGATCAATCGTAACTGGATACTTTACTCCCGCTATATCTGCAAGTTCTTTTCCTCCCACTGCATTTGCTAAAAAGCCGGTAGTGAATATTACTGTCGATCCTTTTGATATTGATCTTTTAACTTTCGATAGTATATTAATATCTGCTGCTGCTTGCGTTGGAAAAAATATCACTTGTGCATCTGCCGGATATTGATGTACAGGCACCAATGGAATACCTAACGTTCCGATAAAATCCATTATGTACAGATCACCGCCAGCATCACTATTGACCGGTTTATAAGCAGCCACTCCATCAACCGGATTTTCAGTGACACTTTTTGCCAGATCAGCTAATTGTTTAAATTGGTAACGTAGCAGATGATGCCCCTTATGTCCATTGACAAAATCGAAATAATTAAAAAGAACGATCTCTTTAGCTCCGGCAAGAACAGATTGATACGCCTGTTCGATAAAATCATTCTGATCGCAGTCACCATGATCGAACCAAGCGCCGCCAATTTTACTTCCGACTATATCTTTTATCCATCTGTAATTTACGAATCCTTCATACGGCTGAACATAACCATACCGTTGTGTGTACTGCCCTCTTGTCTCAGTTCCAACCCAAACTTTATCGAATAACTCTGGTTCACGTGATAGATCATATCCGAAGAGATGAAATCTATCATACCACTGCGGATATTTAATTATCATTTTAATATTCGGATTGACTTTCTTTGCCGGTTCAATAAATATATCACTTGAAAGTTTTGTTAATAAATCTCTTCTGTATTGCGACCAACTTCTATCACCTTTAGCAATTTTGGATTCGTCGCTTGTATCGGCAGTGCAGAGAAAATCATCAACTATCAATTCATCAAAAACTCCCGCTGCCATTTTAATAACTTCTTTCAAGTCATTCTGAGTTTTAGGATTCTGCCAATTGAACCATCCCAATTGACCATCCTGCTTTACACCAAAATTCTTTCCCGGAACTGTAGCAATACCGCCAACCACTTCAATACTATTTTCAAGAAATTTATCTCGTACTTTTTCCAAAATGGATTTCTCAATTACTAGACCTCCACGATAGACTTCAACATAAGCTTTAGTTGCTCCATTCGCTCGGAATAATGAAATCGCTTCCCTCATACCGGCTTCATTGGCAAGTAAATTATTTACTGCCTGGGCAGTTACATATATTCCCAGTTTTAGATCATTTGATCTGGTTTTAGCATATGTAAACATATCATCAATTTTCTGATCATTTTGTGCAATGGATACACTTGAGATCAATAAGATCAACCATAATACAAAAGCTATTTTCATTTTATTCATAATATTTCCTATGTTGATTTAATACTTTTTAAAATCATAAAAGATCATAATAATCTGCGTTCCTATTTAGATTGATCTGAATTTATTACACTCACAACACATTCAATCATTTCCTTTCTGAATTTATCCATCTTTTCTTCACTAGCCAAGTTATCAATTACACTTCTTGATTGTCCGTATTTTACAGCACGAGCAGCGGGATCGACAAGTTCCGGCAGACTGACATTAATTAAATGTTCAATCTTTTCGCGAGTATTTTTGTCAAGATCATTTTTGTTCAAGTATTTCTGCAATGCTGACAAAATTCTATAATCTTCAATTCCTTCTCGCACAGCTTCCCATCTTCTGCTGGTTACGGATTTTGTTCTTCCGGGGTAAACCAAGCTATATTCATTTTTTGTTCGTGACCATTGGTTTTCGCTGCCTACTAGGTATCCCCAATATCCGATACCTGTAGCGCCATTTCTCATAGCGAGTAAAGCTGCTGTTCTGAACTCATAAATCAAATTGATATCTTTAATATTCGGTCCGACCGGTCTGGCAGAAGTATAAGTACAGTTGTAAGACCATAATAATTCTCCAGTATTCTTCATTACGTCCATCTCAGGTTTCTTCAGCGGCAACCATTCGAACGGAGGGACCCAAACATCTAATTGTTTTGACATAGCTTTAAACATCGGCAGTTCGCCGCCACCGTCTTGATAGATCATAATATCCGGATTGACTTCATGAGCAATTTCTCCGACTTGTATTAACTTGTATTCCATCCCTGTCCGCCCGGTTCGTCAATCGGATATAATGCAAAATGCTTTAGATCAATACCCTTGCTTGATAAATGTTTTACCAAATCCCTTAGATAGAATTGGTAATCCTGCTTAAATTTATCAGTTCCAAATTCTCCTTTTAGATTCGGCTGACTATGAATAAGATAGAAAACATCATGCCCCTTAAATTGGTCAATCACTTTGTCAAACTCAGAATAATCAATCTTAACTATCTCATCCTGATCATTGTATTCCACAACCCCATTCCCAATAAGGAAAACATTATTACCATGAGCTAAAAGTCCTTTTATATCCGGTCCAGTGGACGGTGACCATGTACAAAGTCTGAAATCACCGGATGGAGCCATTTCAAATGGAAGCACTTCCAAAGATATCTCAATTTTTGTTTCCGGTGCAGGAACACCTTGCGGATTTTTGGGAATATCAATTATCCCGGCGCCGTTAAGCGACTGGAATACAACTTCAATTTTA
>JAADIB010000081.1 GCA_013151565.1 Chlorobiota bacterium | reverse complement strand
CATCCCAAGGTACAAGTTTATTGACAGTATGACTTCCCCAAACCCAAGTAGCCCCGTTACGCAATGCTTGTCTCATTAGGGACTTTGAGCCACCACCAGAGAAACGAATTTTAAGTGCCGGTTCTCTAACTGTATTTATATCAGGAATATTTCCGGTTACTTTCAACCTGTCATAAATCCAGAAAAGTCCATAAGCCTCGCCCAACATAGAGCCTCCGGCAACAACCATCACTTTTCTACCATCAATAGACTGGGTAACTATCTCGTAGCCTTGATCGCAACTAACTCCTTTCAGAGTCAACTTTTTCTTTTCAACTAACGATTTTGTAAGTTCATTACGCTCAGGTGCACCGACAATAATTGTGTGATCATACTTCTCTTTAGTATTTGCGGTTTTAATAAACTGTATGCCAATTGTTTCTCCTGCTTTATTAAGATCGTCAATTGCAACCTGTATTGCTTCATCAGAAGCAAGGGGCTTATCTAAAACAATATGCCATTTTTGGTTTTCATCCGCCAAAAGCTGCACTACTGAAATTAGCACAGCAATTATTATCAAAATAGATTTAGTAGTTATTGATTTCATATTGACATGTCCCATTGTATAATTCCCAAAGGTTTTAGACTAAATTAGTAAATGTTTATGGATAGTTATTGTGAATCCAAATTATCCAAAAATCATTTATATTCAATGGATCTAACAATATCCTTTGAAATTAAAGTTCCTTTATCAACTCCTTTTAACGTAATCCAAATTAGAGCCATCATTATCTAATATTGAAAGGTTATCACCTGATGTGGTAATCATTCCATTTTGATAACCTCGGTTAATTACCTCTATAATTTCATCACGTGGGTATAGATATTCTATTTTCATTTTAATATTATTACTGTGTGTAAGGAATTGTTCCGGTTTCATCTACAACATAGCCCCATTGTTTAATATACGTTTCAGCCGGTAAAAATTTATCGTTTGTTTCCAACAATTTCTGATTCAGATCTTTGTCAAGTTGGGCTCTCAGTTCTGAAAAATCAGGATTATCAATTAAATTGTTTTGCTGATAAGGATCAGCCACATTGTCGAAAAGCAGCCAAGGACCATCCAGCTTTCGAACATAGGTATATTGTTTAGTTCGGATACCTCTGCATTCAACTCCCCCATTTTTTCTGAGCCATTGCCCAAATGGAGATATCGATAAAATCAATGCGATATTATCATCAATTTCCTCTTCACCTTTTATATATTTTGAAAAATCATCTCCCTCAATTGATTTTGGAATATTGATATTACACAGTCCTAACAAGGTTGGCAAAATATCAGGGGTACTAAAAGGTGCTTCTATTGTTTTATTATTTTCTCCAAGAATTTCAGGATAACGTAATAAGAAGGGAACAAGTATTGATTCATCATATGGTCGCTGTTTCTTTTGCATTCCATGAGAATAAAGCATATCCCCGTGGTCAGAGGTGAAAACAAAAATTGTATTGTCGGCAATACCACTTTCATCAATAGTCTTTAATAACATATCAAGATAGCCGTCTAGAGCATTCATATGTGCATAATACCCTCTCAAATCCTTTTCTGCTTTTTCTTTATCTTTCACAGGAACATTTGGACGCAATCGTAATTTTTTGCTCTTATATTTTTTTCTATTCTTTTCCGGCGCTGTTTGATATGGGTCATGTGGAGGTCCCCAGGATAAAACCAAAAGAAACGGTTTATCATCATTAGCATGTTTTTCTATATAATTTTGTGCATCAAGCGTTTGATAATATGCATCATACCCCGGCCATTTTGATGGCAAAGTATCATTATTGGCATAATAAATAGAGTTATTATAATCGTGAGTGCAATCGAGCGCTTTCCAGTAATCAAATCCTTGTCTTCTTTCCGGTGGAATGTAGCATGATCTGCATTGACCATTGAGGTGCCATTTTCCTATATAGGCAGTATTGTAACCGGCGTTCTTATAAATCTTGCCCATAGTATTCGCCTTAGGATTTAAGGGCACATCATTCATAAAAACTCCGTGAGTCAACGGGTATTGTCCTGTAAGTAAACTTGCTCTATATGGGCAACAAACAGGCGTATTTGATACTGCTGTTGAAAACACTATTGATTCAGCAGCTAGCTTATCAATGGTAGGAGTAATTGCATTAGAATCCCCGGCAAACCCAGTGGCTTGTGCTCTCCACTCATCCGCAAATACATATACAACATTGGGTTTACGCTCAATCTTTAAACCTCCATTATTATCGCTACATCCAATGATAAAAATAATTATTAATAAAATTGAAGGAAATCTTTGTTTTGATTTTATTCTTCTCATTATCAAAAGTCTCCATTAATGTATAGCAAGAAAAGTTAGAATACTTTCTAAAATCTCGGTCATTATTTTTTTAAATGTAAAAATCTTATAGTAAAGTTGTCAAGTTTCACAAATCTCCAAGCTGCCTAAATTGAAATCTTTTAATTGTTGATAGCTTATGTTCTTCTTTCATAATTTGCTTTATCCTTTTAACAACTTCTGGATATTGTTCTGCAACATTTTTTTCTTCTCTTATATCCTTTTCCAAATCATACAGTTCAATCTCCATATTCCCATCAAAAATATTTTTGCGAATTCCTTTCCATTTTCCCATCCTAACAGCTTGTTGCCCTTTATAACTTGGGAATTCCCAATATAAATGATCATGCTTTTGCTGTTGCTTGTTTAGTAGAGTTGGTTTAAAGCTAATGCCATCAACATCTTTAGGAGTTTTAATACCGGTGATATCACAAATTGTCGGCAGCAGATCATAAAAAGCAGATATGTGGTCAGTAGTACTTCCAGCTTCAATATGGTTTGGCCAGCTTGCGATCATGGGAATCCTAATTCCTCCTTCGTAAACAAAGCCTTTGGTTCTGCCATAACCATTCTTGAACGGTCTTGCGCTATTAAAAAAACTGTAATCAACACCTCCAGTATAAGTTGGACCATTATCACTTGAAAAAATAATTAGCGTGTTTTCATAAATCCCTAGTTCTTTGAGAGTCGAGACCAATTCACCGACTTGGGAATCCAGATAGCTAATTACTGCTGCATATGCTGCTCTCGGATATCTGTTCGGGAAATATCCTTTATCTCCGATGTACGGTTCTTCATCTCCAAATATTTTTCTGTACTTATCTACATATTCTCTTGGAATTTGTAACGGCACATGCGGAAGCGGTGAAGCATAATAAAGAAAGAATGGTTGATCTTTATTTTGCTTGATAAAAGCCAATGCCTTCTCATGAATTTTTTCCGGAGCATAGTCATTCTGTTGAAAGCGTGCATAACTTTTTTCATCGTAAGGGTCTGCTCCTTTTTCAAGTTTTGTGTTAGGAACGACCAGTTCATTATTCAGAATTATCTTTTCCTCATTTTCCCATAGATGCGGAGGATAAAGATTATGCGCTTGACGTTGACAATTATATCCATAAAAATAATCGAAACCTTGAAGGTTTGGTCTTCCTTCTGTTAATGGACCGCCTAAACCCCACTTGCCGAAAATACCAGTTTTATAACCGGCTTTCTGCAGTAGTTTACCAATAGTTACCGTTGACCCCGGAATAGGACGCTGACCTTCAAGATTCGGATCTGCTGAAGCTTTTGCATAATCCCAAACATCGCCTCTTTCTTTCCATTCATCATTCCCGCGAATGTATGCATGACCAGTATGCTTACCTGTTAATAAAACACATCTTGACGGCGCACAGACAGGCGAACCGGAATAATGCTGTGTAAACATCATCCCACTATTTGCCAATTTATCAATGTTAGGAGTTAGGATTTTCTCTTGACCATATACGCCAAGTTCACCATAACCTAAGTCATCGGCAAGGATATAAATAATATTGGGTTTTGTAACTACTTGTTTCTTAACACTACATCCGAATAGAATAATTAATATAAGGACTGAAGCAGTTAAATTCCATTTCATAATTTTCTTACACACTATTTGTTCAGAAATAATACATTTGCCGGTATTACTTGCTCCTCTATTCCAGGACCTTGATAAAACAATTCCAGTCCTTTTCCACCACCCATTTG
>JAADIB010000385.1 GCA_013151565.1 Chlorobiota bacterium | reverse complement strand
TTCCCAATGGTCAGCAATGTAATTACGCCTTTGATATTTTTCGGATTGACTACTGCGATAAAAAAGCTGTTATCTTTAGCTGATATCTCTCTTTTCCCGTATCTTACCCCGCTTGGCAGCAATTCAGATCCGTATTGCTTAATTGCAGAATTAACTACCGGTGCAAATTTGTTGTCTAACCCGAGAAGCATTACTGCTTTATCTGTTGGAAGTTCATCAACATCATCCTGGGATTCTACTTCAAATTTATCATCTTTTCCTTTAGTCCACATTTCAGAAAAATCTTTGTAAAGCTGATAGTCTTTGCTATCCTTATCAGGTAGAATTACCAGAGTTTGATCAGTACCGTAAGCTTTTGTAAACGTCGGTGGAGTCTCTCTTGGATCCAATATTCTCATAAGATCAAACTGAGGATCGATCAATATTTTAAGCGGTTTTTCTTTAACTGAGAAACTGTACGAAACTTCTTTTTCATTCATTTGAAATACTTTTGTTTCAGTTCCCTTTTCTGTTACAAGTGTAACCGGAACATCAAGATAAAAAACGTTATCATCTTGAATTTGTTTTAATGTAAAAGAAACGTTATTGAAATCACGAACAGATTTAACTTTTACATCGGACAAGATCAACTCCGGTGCACCGGTTCTGTTAATCCATTGATCAAAGAACCATTTCAGATCTTCACCGGTAACATCCTCAAATGCAATTCTGATATCATTGAATGATGCTCGAGTAAATTTGTTGTCTCTATTAAATTTCTGATAGCTCTTTATAAATTGTTCATCTCCGACTTTACGCCTGAGCATATGATTTACCATAAGTACTTTACCGTAACCTATTGCTTCACTCGGGGCATCATGTCGGGATAAAAATTTATTGATAGGAAAATCATTTTCGGGAGTTACATAATTCGTAAATTTCTGAAGTGTTGCTCTTCTGTATTCATCTGCTTGTCCGCGCTGTTCTTTTATAAGATGATCTGCCATATATGCAGTAATTCCTTCGCACCAGTTACCGGTTTTAAAATCGACATAGACTGAATTACCCCACCAGTTATGGAGCAACTCATGCGGGTAAGATGAATGAAGAATAAACGGGAATCGAATTATTTTTTCGCCCAAGAGTGTGAAGGAAGGCATTCCATAGCCGGTTTCCCAGAAGTTTTCAACAAGCGCAAATTTTGAGTACGGGTATGGTCCAACTAATTTGCGGTACATATCCATATATTGTGCTGTGGTTTCCAAATACTTATTTGCTAAGCCTTCATCCGGTGAGCGTAGAAACGCATAAGCCGTTACTGCTCCCATCGGGTAAGAGTATTCATAAAACGGTGCTGCGATAAGAAAAACCTCTTCCTGCGGAGTTGGCGATTCCCATCTGTCAATATGAACATCCCCTTTCTTTTCATCCTTTGTTCTTTTACCTACCGTTACTGTTTTCCAGTCTTTTGGTTCTGTAGTAGTCAAATTGAAAGTGATCAATTCATCATTAAAATACGGCACCCAGTATGTTGAGCCAGCAAGATAAACACCTTTCTCCCAAATTATGCCAGGCGATTCGCTGAAACCTCTCGCGTAATTTTCCGCACTTTGTTTTATCGGGGATTTAATTTCGCCTTTATATTTTAATGTTAGTTTTAGCTCACCCTTGTGACCGCTTGGGATATTGACCTTATAAACATTGAGCTTCAGAGCGTTATTGGAACCGGCATCGTCTTTATCCATACCGATATCTTCCGCATTGACCGATTCATCAAGTTTTGTGATCATATCATTTGGTTCAACTTCCAATGCATTATGAAGCTTGAATTGTAATCCATCTTTTACTTGTGATTCGTCCAGTGTTATTTCATCGGTTACTTCAAGATATGACGTGTTCGGCGTGATCGTCGCACTTATTTCATGATGAATAGGCGCATCCTGTGCATTGAGTATCAATGCACTAATAAAAATTAGCATTAAGATTTTTTTAATCATTTTATTCCTCTTTTTCTTTTATTGGAACGCAGATAATTATGATTTAGAATAACATCATAAATGGTCAGCGTACTATTCTTTAATGAATTATTATCTCAACCGGATTTTCAACTTTCAGATATTTTTTTGCCGCTTTTTTGACTTCATCCAATTTAACATTTTTCAGCGCTTCAAGCTCATTTTTATCTGCTTCTATATTTCCATCAAAATAATATGAGTGAGCGAGATAATAAGCCTGGTTTATACTCGATAATCGTCGGAACATCATTTTCCCTAGATACATATTAACTGTTTTCTCTAAATCATCTTTTGTAATTCCATCAGCAAATTTAGGATTAAACAACCCGGGGAATTGCGGGACAAGTTTTTCAACATTTTTCGGCTGTGTCGGAACCTTAACATAGAACAATGCTTTATCTCCCTTCATATTAATACCGGCAGACATTCTGTAAGCTAATCCTTGTTTTTCTCTTATATTAAAAACTATATCATCCTTAAGCATTAATGACAGCACTGTTAAAGCTGCCTTATCAGCTTTGTCATATTTTTTTACAAATCCATAAAATGTATGTGATTGTTCTCCGCCTCCTTCTTTCTCAAGTTTCTTTGGCTCGTTCCACATTTTAAACCCGCGCTCTTTGGCTAACCCAGTGTATATCGGGGTTACATCGGATTTAAAATCTGCGAAATATTCATTGATGGTCTTTGGGTCATCTTTTGAAACAACAGAGATGATGATATTTGACGGAACGAAATACTCTTTACCAAATTCTAAAAATTTGTTATAGTCTAAAACCTTAACATCCATTGTCTGGATCTCCGGTTCCATCACCAACGATCCATAAGCTTGCTTGAACATTTCCTTACTTTTATCTTTTCCCATCATCATTGGGGACATACCGCCCTTATTGACTTTATTAAATTCTTCTTCGGTAGGAACAAAGTTCAGCATTTCCTCATTCAAATATTTGATCACTCCTTCTATATCATCAGCAAGTCCTTCAACACGGATGTAACCGAAAGTCGGGCTTAAATATATATCATCCATCGGAATAAAAGGAATATCATTAACCACAAAACTGAGTCCGTATTTTGCACTCTTTTCCTGGTTGGCGGCGGATTTCATTCTGTTGCCAAAAGCATTATGCCATTTTTTTGCTACATCATTTCGATATTTCGCTTCGTATTTAGATTTATACTTGAACATATAATGAATAGCCAGCAGATTGCTTGCGCTATTCTGTTTAGCAATTACAGTAGCATTATGGTCGCTGTTCTTAAAAAGTTCAACCTTGATCTGCGCTGCTTCGTCCGCATTGCTCGAAGCTGATGGATATTGAATTATTATTTTCGGTTCACCGCTGATCTTAAATTCCTTTAATGTATTACCGGCTTCTATAATTCCCTCGCCGCTGAATTCTTCTATAATTGCGCCAAGACCATTTTGAGCGATTAAGTCGGCATTATAAATTCCGAACATATGGGGTTTTTCTATCTGTTTTAAAAATGCAGATTTCGATTTAACAGCATTCGCTTTTACAACATCATCCGATAGAGTGAGGTTTAGCTTCTTCAGCTCATTATCAAAATCATTTGAAATTCCGGAAATGTTATCAGCTTTTTCAAGTATAACGGTAGCTTCCAGATAACTTGCTATCGGGTAATTATGAATTTTAAAATCAATACTTTTAATTTGGTCGGGATATTTTTCTTTTAAGCTGCTTTCAATTTTATCTTTCTGCTTATCAAGTGATACATCCAGCAGGTCATAAAAGTCTGATGAATAATTATCCACTGAATAGAAATGCTGCAGAAGAGTCTTTTCGCCCTTATAAAATCTATAGTTCACCATTTCAGTTGTTTTCAATTTTTGAGGTTCGAAGCCTGTTCCCCATTCCAATAAATTTGGACGCTCAACATTGCCCGGTTCTGCTTTTCCATAAATATCAGCAAGTAACTTTAACATTTCGGAGGTTTTAAAATTGCCTATAACACTCATCAGCATATTATTCGGAACATAATTATTCTTATAGAATTTATAAACATCATCTCTCTTCATATTCTTGATCGTTTCGTAAGTACCAAGCGTAGGCAATGAAAGTGC
>JAADIB010000414.1:4154-4497 GCA_013151565.1 Chlorobiota bacterium | reverse complement strand
CAAGTAATGATGCCGTTAAAATACCAATCTTTGACTGCTCAATTACGTCTGCATCTGTATAGGCTAAGCTGCTTACAAATAATGACATTGTAAAACCGATTCCTGCAAGTAGTGACAGACCATACACGATAAACCATGTTTCTTTTGTCTGTTCAAGATTGGTTAACCCGAATTTTGCCAAAAGCCATGTCGCCCCAAAAACACCGATCTGTTTGCCGATAAAAAGTCCAAAGATAATTCCATACGTTAAAGGAGAGGTAAATGCTTCTGCTAACACCTCACTATTGAAAACAACACCTGCGTTGGCAAAAGCAAATACCGGTACAATAATGAATGATGAGAA
>JAADIB010000414.1:0-4085 GCA_013151565.1 Chlorobiota bacterium | reverse complement strand
GCTTCTGATTTTATTTCCTTTTTCTCTTTGCCAATACTTTCATCGAATGATCTTTTAAATAGAGTAACTCCTTCAACCGCTTTTTCTGCAAGTGTTTCATCTTTCTCTTTTCGAGCTATCGGGATCATAAATCCCAAAAGAACTCCGGCTATTGTAGCATGAACGCCTGACGTCAGAATTGCAAACCATAGAATCAGTCCGACAAAAAGATAAGGAGCCAGAGAAGAAACATTTCTCCAATTTAGAATTCCTAGCCCGATCAAGCTTAACCCGGCAATCAGTAGAGCAGTGATATTTATATCGGCAGTGTAAAAAATTGCAATAACTAAAACAGCTATAAGATCATCCACTACAGCGAGAGCCGATAAAAATACTTTTGCCCAGAGCGGGATGCGTGAGCCGAGAATGGTGAGTATACCAACGGCGAATGCAATATCGGTTGCCATTGTAATTCCCCAGCCGTTTTGGAATTCATTACCGGAGTTAAACAAAAGAAATATACCAGCCGGAATAACTGCTCCTCCAATTGCTGCAACAATAGGAAGAATAGCCGATCTGAAATTCGATAGCTCGCCGCTAACAAGTTCTCTTTTGATTTCAAGACCGATAACCAGAAAAAATATTGCCATCAACCCGTCGTTTATCCAATGATGAACTGACATATCCACCATAGCGCCGGGAAATCCGATGGAAAATTTTGTGTGCAGTATGCTAGAGTATAATTCGTTTAACGGAGAGTTAGCTACAATTAGAGCAATAATTGTCACTACAATTAAAAGAATACCTGATGAAGATTCTGATTCGAAAAATTCTTGGAAAACTGATCTTGGTTCTGTTACTTTTTTCATTATGGTAGCTTAAAGTTGTTAATCGGTTTTATAATATATTAAAATAGAAACATTATTTAAATATTATTTGAGTGAAAATATTTTGGGTGTACTACAAGGTTAAATCTGATGAGAAATTTATTTAATGTACATGGACACTTTTGCGATATTTATCAATGATCTTTATGGATTTCTTTAGCTTTTCATTATGAGGAGACATTTTAAATGCTTTTTTGAGATACTTAAATGACTTGTTAGCATCGCAGTAAAGCCATAGCATTCCATGTGAGAGGTTGAATTCATATTCATCAGTGAAGTTATGGGTTTCATCATACTCTCCAAGCAGTTCGTCGCAAGGGCAGTCGTCAAGCACGGAATCTGCTGAAGTAATAAAACTAACATCATCTTTAACAAGCGAGTGGAAAACATCAAGCGCCTTATCAAATATTCTTGTCTGAACATAACAAATTATAAGCTTTCTACGGACAGGTTTATTTTGAGGGTCTTTCATATAAACCGGTTCCAGTTCTCTTATTGCATTCACATAATTGCGAGCCATAAAATATTGATTACCTAACATTTCACTCATAAGTCTATCAAATTAATTTATTCAGAAAAATCTATTTGCAAATATAAAAATAATTAAACAAAGGACGAGCTTTTAACTCGCCCTTTACCTACTTAACCTATCTCACTATTTATTTAACCAATGGATAATTATGAACCGCTGATTCCGGAACGAATTTATGGCTTGGCATAGTTTCATAGTTCATATCATTTACACCATATAAAAGAGATTTTGCATTATAGCCCATGACTCTTAGAAAAGCAGTTACGTGTGCTGATGTTTGTCCAGTATAACAATATACAACAACTTCCTTATCTGTGGAGATCGTTTTAAGGTCTGCATCCAATTTCAGAGATGTCCCAGGTGTATACTGCATAGCGCCTTCAATATGTCCCCAGTTATAATCTGTCTCGTTCCAATAATTAATGATGAAATAATTTGCAGGATTAACATAAACAGTAGAATTAGTTATTTTTGCTTCACCAAAACCTTCTGCAAATACTGCATTAACTCTGGCTTTTAAAATGTCTGCACCGCTTGTTTTACCTGTATTAAGTTTTGGTAAAGAACCTTTTGCTGGTTTTGCGGTTGCAGTACTTACGAATTCAAATGCATTTGGATCAACCGTAACATTTGTCCAAGCTGCTGCAGTTTCTTCGTTCCAACTACACATTCCCCATT
Organism: Chlorobiota bacterium; assembly: GCA_013151565.1. Lineage (GTDB taxonomy): Bacteria > Bacteroidota > Ignavibacteria > Ignavibacteriales > Melioribacteraceae > SZUA-22. The sequence continues at coordinate 2,009 of JAADIB010000414.1, read as the reverse complement.
TAAGATCAAATGTATTGGTTTTGCCTGCTAGACGTAAAAGTCCATTAACCCAACCGGCAGTTTGACCAGTAACACAAGCAATTATAACCTTAGACTTGTTCTCTAAGTTATTAGCTTCATAATATTCAAGAACTTTTGTTGCATCTACATTTACAGCACCTTCTATATGACCAGCCTTGTAAGCGTCTTCTGAACGAATATCGATTATTACTTGGTCGTTAGATCCTAAATTCCCGAATACGGATTCTGCTGTGATCATTGGCGGGAAAGCGGCAACCGGATCGCCATTAGCTTCTAAATATTTTACCAGTACTTCCGCTTCGTTTATTTGCTCCTCAGGTTCAGTACTATTACTGCATGCCGTACCAATTAAAAGCAGAGGTATGATAAGCATCAAATAATAAAGTTTACGTAAGTTCATTTTGTTTCTCCTTTTTTTTATAATTTAATTATTAATTAGTGTAAACTCATTTTACTTTTAGTTAATTATTTACTTTCCACCATGCCGGAAGTTTTCCATCCATTACAATATCTTTGTCAGCGTTTAATTCCCAATCATTGAGATCAGAATTAAACAGATAATATTCTTTGTTCCTGTATGTACCGTCTTTTTCTTTTATTATGTGACATGCTTGGGCGCAATCAGGATGAATAACCTCATCATTTTCAGTGGCTTTAATTGTTGTATCAGTTCTTGCAGTCCATCTTAAAATGTTGTGAGGCGTAGTGTATTTATATGTAGGTGCAGCATCAAAGTTTGCTAGTACCGATACTCCGTAATGTTCCCAGCTATCCGGTGCAGAAAGAGCCTCTCGAACTGTTGCTAGTTTATAGTTCGTTTTAATATCAGGTATTGGATTAACGGCAATTTTAAATTGCATATGAGATGGAATTCGGGCTCCTTCCGATGTACCGATGTGACAGCTTCCACAGTTGTTATAATCCTGCGAATGGCAAGTTTGACAGTTAAAATCATTGATGTGCTTTTGATGATATGAGTTTTTGTTTTCCAAACCCGAATGACAATTTTCACATTTTGGTAATGCAGGCATTTTGAATCTTGTATCATAAACATTTCCGTCACCATGGATCTCATCCATCGAGTGACAGTTTATACAAGTAAATTTGGCATTTTCATAATGAACATCTCTTATTCCTGTACCAATTCCGGCATACGCATGCCAGCCGCGGCTTACATGACATCCGGCGCAAACTTCTCTCATATCAGGTGTCTTAATGAATGAATGACCTTTTGTTAAACCGCCACCTTTAATTTTAGGTCTTATCACATGGCAATCACCGCAAGAGCCATGACAAGTGTAACAGTTTTTGCTGTATCCCTCTTTCATCTCTTCGGGACATTTACTAAAATCAGATGGCTGATCACCATAACCGCCTCTTTTGATAAGCATCATCTTTTGTCCCCAGCCTTGTTGATGCAAACTATTATTAGTTCTTTGTACAATTTGAGGATGACATGAAGCACATTTCTCATTTGCTATATGCGACGGTTCTTTTGTGAAGTTTCCCGAATGTGCAACCTCTCTATCATCAGTTCCATCCACACCATTATGGCAGGTTACACAGCCAAGTTTGCCGTGAATATCGTTTTTAAAATCCTCGTAACCCGAACCGCCGAGATAAACACGATCGTATGGGTCATAGTGAGGCGCATCTCCACCGCAGCCGTGTCCGCCGCCGTCTGACGGAGGATCCGGTGTGTAGTTAGCTTTAAGATGTTCGTAATTTGTATGGCATCCTTCGCACGAGTTCACTTTGGCAAGATCGCCTGGGGATGTTGGGGCATCTTCAATTTTTTCAATAGTACATCCAGCGAAAAAGAAGAGAGTGAAAATTATTAATCCAAATAATGAACAAAATGTTTTTTGCATGATAGTTCCTATATTTTTACAAATATCTAAACAGATAAGACAAGTTAGGTGCCAATTCGATTTTGAATCTTTTTCAAAGAAATTAGATTTTGGGAGTGAAACTAAGTGTTTCAATTA
>JAADIB010000342.1 GCA_013151565.1 Chlorobiota bacterium | reverse complement strand
CAAATATAAAGCTCCAGAGAGTTTTATTATTCAGCAGATGTGCACGGTTAAATCTGCGGTTTATCTTTTTATCAAGAAATAAATTGATTTTAATTGATACAATATGTAACATAAATGCTTTAAATAATTGAAAAGATTTTAATGTATTCAGATAATAATATTATAATAAAAGGCGCACGCGAGCATAACTTAAAGGATATCGACCTTGTAATTCCAAGAGATTCGTTTGTTGTTATTACCGGGCTATCCGGTTCGGGTAAATCGTCTCTGGCATTCGATACCATTTATGCAGAAGGACAGCGCCGTTATATAGAATCACTCTCTGCTTATGCTAGGCAGTTTCTCAATCTCCTTGAAAAACCTGACGTCGATCTGATAGAAGGATTAAGCCCGTCAATTTCTATCGAACAGAAATCCACTTCGGGTAATCCTCGCTCAACAGTTGGAACAGTGACCGAGATATATGATTTTATGCGACTGCTTTATGCGAGAGTCGGCACACCGCATTGCTATAACTGCGGAAGGGTTGTTGAGAAGCAGTCGTCAGAGCAGATAATTGATAATGTGTTTGAAAATTATCAAGATAAGAGAATTCAGATATTTGCTCCGGTTGTTAGAGGAAGGAAAGGTCATTACCGCGAGCTTTTCGATGATATTCTGCGTGACGGTTTTATCCGTGCAAGGGTTGACGGAGAAGTGGTTGAACTTGAAAAAGGTTTTAAAGTCGATCGATACAAAATTCATAATATTGAAATATTGGTTGACAGATTGAAAGTCAGCGGTAAATCACGAACAAGAATAAACGAATCGATTGAGGTTGCACTGAATTATGGTAACGGCAGTGTAATAGTCAATGCGGAAAAAGAGGATAGGATTTTCAGTAGAGACCTTGCATGCCATCATTGCGGTATCAGTTATCAGGAATTAGCGCCGAACTCTTTTTCATTCAATTCTCCTTATGGCTCGTGTCCGGCATGTGAAGGATTGGGAGAGAAGAAGAAGCTTAATATTGATATGATAATACCAGACTGGGAAAAGACAATAAACCAAAGCGGAATTGAAGCGCTGGGCAAACCGAGGAATATTTGGTTCTTCAACCAGCTTGAGGGAGTTGCTGAATATTACGATTTTACATTCGATACAAAACTTAGTGAGTTGACTGATGAGCAAAAAGAAATTTTGCTCTATGGCTCTAAAGAAAAGATCCCCTTCATTTATACATACGGCGGAGGGAAAAGTGTTAAGTATAAACATAAATTCTCCGGAGTTGTGAATTATATTCAGCATTATTTTGAAAAGTCTTCCTCGAATAAGATCAGAGAATGGGCTGAAGCATATATGACAACCAGTGTATGCGAGGTTTGCAGCGGAGGAAGACTTAAGAAAGAATCCCTATCTGTTACAATTGGCGGAAAGAATATCAGTGAAGTCACGGCTCTCTCAATTGAAAGAGCAAAACAGTTTTATATGGATTTGAAATTAACCGATAGAGAAAAGTTGATCGCCACTCCAATATTGAAAGAGATAACAGAGAGGTTGGATTTCCTTCTTAATGTAGGGTTGAACTATTTAACATTGTCGCGCGGCGCGAGAACATTATCCGGTGGGGAATCGCAGAGGATAAGACTTGCCACACAAATAGGGACACACTTGGCGGGAGTGCTTTACGTACTTGACGAACCGAGTATCGGACTTCATCAGAGTGACAATATCAAATTGATCAATTCGCTTAAAGACCTTCGTGAACTTGGCAATACGGTAATTGTTGTTGAGCACGACAGAGAGACAATTGAAAATGCCGATTACATTGTTGACCTGGGACCGGGAGCCGGTGAGTACGGTGGAGAGGTTTGTCTTGCCGATCGTGCGGAAAATCTGTTAAAGTCAAATGGAAAATGTCATTCTCTTACTTTGGATTACATTAAAAATAAAATTGCAATTGAAGTTCCGAAAGAGAGAAGAAAGGGCAGCGGTAAATTCTTGAAAGTAATTGGAGCAAAGGGTAACAATCTTAAATCAGCCGATCTTGAAATACCTTTGGAAACTTTTACTGTTGTTACCGGTGTGAGCGGTTCGGGTAAATCCACACTTATCAACTATACGTTGGTGAGAATTTTATTGAAGAAGATATACAACTCAAAAGTTGTTCCGCTTCCTTTTGATGGTGTTGAAGGGCTGGAGCATATCGATAAAATAATTGAGATTGATCAATCGCCAATTGGCAGAACTCCCGCGTTCCAATCCGGCAACGTATACTGGACTATTTACTTTTATCCGTGATCTTTATACCGAACTGCCCGAATCAAAGGTAAGGGGTTACAAACCGGGACGATTCAGCTTCAACGTTAAAGGCGGGAGATGTGAGGAATGTCAAGGTGCCGGACTAAAGAAAATCGAGATGAATTTTCTACCGGATGTTCATGTAACGTGTGAAGTCTGCGGCGGGAAGAGATATAACCATGAAACTTTGGAAGTGCTGTATAAAACAAAATCGATAAGTGATGTGCTGGATATGACAATCGAAGAAGCGGTTGAATTTTTCAAAGATCATCCGAGAATAATTCGAAAGATCAAATCACTCCATGATGTTGGGTTGGGTTATATTAAATTGGGACAGCAGGCTACAACTTTATCTGGAGGTGAAGCCCAGCGTGTAAAACTTGCAACTGAGTTGAGCAAAGTCAGTACCGGTAAGACTCTGTATGTGTTGGACGAACCGACAACGGGGCTTCACTTTGAGGATGTTCGAATTCTGCTGAACGTTTTGCAGAAACTAGTTAATAAAGGTAATACTGTTGTAGTAATTGAGCATAATCTGGATGTTATCAAAGTTGCCGATCATGTTATTGATCTCGGTCCGGGCGGAGGAGAGCACGGTGGTAAGATCATTGCTGCCGGTACACCTGAAAAGGTCTCACAAAATAAAAATAGTCTGACGGGGAAATATTTGAAACATGAACTCGAGAGAGGAAAGTAAAATTTTCTGTAAAGAGTTTATTGATCGCTGAGTTACAAAGGAACTGAGATTTATATGAGAGAGCTATGATAAGATATGGCGCTTAAGCAATATATTATTTGCCACAACTTTTAAGTCGTGGTAAGAGAAAAGACACCACACAAACCAGGCTTTAGCCTATCATTAAATAAATTGGGGTTAAAACCCCATTATATTTTTTGGTTATATAATCACCGACATGAATGTCGGTGTAATTATAGAAAATTACTTATGCTAATTAAGAAATAACTTATAGAGAGTTGTCTTTTGATTTATATTTTCATCTGTTTATAATTTTTGTTTAACCAAAACTTCGAGGTTTTTAAATAAAATAAGTTAGCGAAATCGACAAATTAAATGAGCTACATTAAATTGATTTAGCCGCAAAACCTCGAAGATTTTTATAATCATCTCCTTGTGTGTAAAGGAATTTACATGCTCGTTTCTTGTACTTAAAATCATAGGACAAAAATTCTACACTTACAATACTATTTAATTAATTTTATTAGATTGCAGTCAATTATTATAAAAACTCTGTAATGATAGAATTATAAACACAAATTAAAAGCATGGATGATATAATATTTACTTCTGTTGAGGGCAAAATTAATGAATAAAAAACTATTGATAATTCCAAAGCAAATTGTTACGATGAACGCTGATATGGATATTCTACGAAATCATGGTGTTCAGATTAACAATGGGATAATAGAAAAAGTATGCAGCTTAAAAGGATTTGATTATGAAAAATATTCCGGTGACGTATATATCTGCAACGACTTAACGCTCCTTCCGGGCTTTGTTCAAACTCACGTTCATTTGTGTCAATCACTTTTCCGCGGGCTTGCTGATGATATGGAACTTTTGGATTGGCTGCAAAAGAGAATATTCCCTTATGAAAATAGTCATGATGAAAAATCGTTGAGACTATCCGCCCAGCTTGGAATAAACGAGCTTATAGAATCGGGAACAACTACAATACTTGACATGGGTACAATGAATCATCAAGATGTTGTTTTCGAGGAAATGATATCTTCAGGTATCCGCGGTTTCTCCGGCAAATGTATGGTCGACGAAAATGATCTTTATCCAGCATTCAAGGAATCTACGGAACAGTCAATTTCTACAACTTACGAATTAGCTAAAGCGTTTCATAATTCTGCTGACAGTAGAATAAAATATGGGTTTGCTCCTCGCTTTGCTTTATCATGCAGTGAAGAACTTTTGAAAGATACGCTCAAAATGATGGATGATTTCAACGGTTCGCTTTATCATACTCATTCTTCAGAAAATAGGGAAGAGATTGAAGCAGTAAAACGAAAATACGGAAAAGAGAATATTGAGTTTTTTGATTCCATAAATGTATTGTCAGACAGAACAGTTCTGGCTCACTGTATTCATACGAATGAAAAGGAAATTGAATTATTGAAAGAAACGCAGACACGAGTTGTGCACTGCCCATCATCCAATTTAAAGTTGGGTTCGGGAATTGCAGATATACCAAATTACCTTGATAGAGGAATCGCTGTTTCAATTGGAGCTGACGGCGCTCCATGCAATAATAATTTAAGTATGTTCACTGAAATGAAATTAGCTGCATTGATACAAAAACCAATACATGGTGCAACTGCAATGGACGCGAAAATAATGGTTAAAATGGCAACGATAGACGGAGCGAAAGCGCTGCATCTTGATGATCAAATTGGAAGTATAGAAGTGGGTAAGAAAGCAGATCTGGTCTTACTTAATCTTGGACAAGCAAGTAATTCACTTTTGAACAAAGATGAAAACATCTATTCCGACATTGTTTATTCTTCAAACGATAGCAGCGTAAGTGAAGTTATGATAAATGGTAAGTGGGTTGTTCAGAAAAACAGATCAACAATATATAACGCTGAAAAATTGATATCCGATGCAAAAAAAGAATTGAAAAAATTATTGAAAAGAACCGAGATAAGTTAAGGAGTTAAATTGACCGAACTGATATTTGCCACCGGTAATAAGGGTAAACTGGCAGAAGTACAGAAAATATTTGAAAACACAAACTTCAAAATAATTTCACTTTACGATCTGGGAGACGTACCTGAGATAGAAGAAACCGGCAGTACATTTGCTGAGAATGCATTGATCAAAGCCGAGGCAATTTTTAATATTCATAAAATGCCTGTCATTGCTGATGATTCCGGATTAGCAGTTGAACAGTTGAATGGTGATCCAGGTATTTATTCAGCCCGTTATGCCGGGGAAAACTGCACATATGACGACAACAATAAAAAGTTAATAAAAGTTCTGCGTGAATACGATACTCCGCATAAAGCAAAGTTTGTATGCAGCGCAATTTACTTCGATGGTGCAAATAAAATAACAGCGGTTGGTGAACTTCCCGGAGAGATAATTTCCGAATATAGAGGAACAAATGGATTCGGATATGACCCGATATTTTTACCGGATGGTTTTGATAAGACTCTAGCTGAACTGACAACAGAAGAAAAAAATAAGATCAGTCACCGAGCAAAAGCATTTAATAAATTAAGAACACAAATCGAGATTAGATAGATATAGCCTATTGTTTAACGGAATTTTAATGGCTATTGTTCATCAGAATTTTTAAGCAAATCCAAATTACCTTTCTGAGTGTATTGAATTATACATTGAATAAGTGTACAGAAAGTCCTATTTTCGTGGGATTTTAAAATAACTTTTGTGTTTGAAAACGAGGGTATTCCTTCAAAGAGCTTAAGATCTGCTGTAAATTTAGCAATCAGGTTACACTAAGATTTAAATTTTAATATTGGAATAATGATGAAATATATAATCACGATAAGTATAATATTATTTTGGGTAAACACAATATGGACTCAAAGTGTTCTTGAGAAAGAGGGGTATGAAACGTCCATTGAGGAAAATATCGATTTTGTTGGACAGTGGAAAACAAGCGGTGCTTGTAAATCGTCCTATATTTCAGGTAATTTTGCTTACATTACTAATAATAACAAGATGGAGATACTGGATATATCAGATCCCGCTACACCAAGTTTGATCAGCGAAACCATATTGAACTCATCACTGTTAAGTGAAGATATATTCGGGAAAGGCGATCAAATATATCTCGCTATTGGTAAAATGATATATCAATTTAATGTCAGCGACCCAACTAATCCTGATTCAGTATATGCTTTTGAAGCCGATTCGTTTATCAATGATTTGTATATAGTTGATAATTCTCTTTATGTCATTGCATCCTATGATTTTTACATATTGGATATAAGTGATCCAGATACAATTGTTCAAGTAGGAAAATTAAAATTGCCTGACGCATCGTTAGGTCTTACAAGATTTCATGTTCAGGGCGATTACGCATATATTGGAAGTTGGTCTGATGGATTATACGTAGTTGATATAGCTGATCCTGCAAATCCATCAATTAATGGTCGTTTCTTGGAAACTTCATATGTCGTTTTTGCGGAAGACTTATATGCTTATGTTGCTGATGCTCAGTACTTATACTTGCTGGATATATCTGATAAGGTGATCCCTGCCATCATTGCAAGGAGGAATAACATAGGAACTCCGCATGATCTTTTTGTTGACGATAAAAATATTTATGCTGCAACTAATAGCGGTTTAGTGATTTATAACAAGGAAGATCTCAGCTTCGTTGCTTCTTATTCAATATCTGATGTTAGCGATAGGGTTTTTCTTGCTAATGGATTAACATATCTATCTAGTAATAACCAAGGTTTGAATATCCTGAGAT
>JAADIB010000205.1 GCA_013151565.1 Chlorobiota bacterium | reverse complement strand
TTTACTCATTATTTTTTCCTTGTAGTTTTAAACACAAATCTCATGAATACGATTATAAACAATTTCCTGCTCTTGCGGAGTTTGACAATAAGTAACAACTATCAGTTTCATTCCGGGTATCCAGAGTTCCTTTACTTTATTTAAAACCGTATCAGCATTGCCGACTATTCTGGCATTTAAGATTATATTAGTATTTGCAAGAGAGTGGAATGCTTCTGCTGGGTTTGGATCAGGGTCTGTTTCTTCAGAAAATGCACCATCAACCGTTTTAAGATTTCTAATTTTTTTAACATGCTCAATGCGGTCAGCCCAATTTCCGCATGAATGAAAAACTGGTCCGCCAAAGGCATTACCGAATTTTTCAACAGAAGGAATAACCAAATCAGCATATGAAGTTCCAGACAGCATCAGCATATTGTCATCACTCATTCCAATACCGGCAAACTCTCTTGACGAAGTAAATCCATGACCAGGCCAAACAACATTATTACCAATAAGCTTTAGCTGCTCATGAGTAAATTCAATTAAGAGATCAGCCATTCTATCGAGAAACTCCTTAATGCCGTCAGGGTTCATGAATGTATCCATCATAAATCCGGATATATCAACAATATTACAGGCTGCATTCAATGGTGATTGTGTATCAGTCAGTGATACCGGGAGTTTCCCTTTTGTTCTGTCCAAAAAATATTCTATCATCTCAAGCGTGTGTCTGCCAATCTCTGTTTGGCTTACTGGAACCGGATCGTATTCAAGGGCATCCTTAACTGAATTAAACAATGATTTAATTGCCGGTGCTTGACCTTCAGCCCAATGATATGAAGCCCCGTAAGAAGCTGCAATAGTTCCTATACCATACCACGGCTCAAGGAAGTTTGGAATATCAGCTTTATATTCCATACTTTTTTGCAAAGCGCCTAGCTGTAATTCTAACGAATTTTTCACATCCTTTGAACCATAAGAAAATACTTCCGCAACGCGCATCCTACGATAGACCAGAACACCTGAATCATTCTGCCAAAAATCTCGACTTTTCTCTTCCAACGATTTATCATAATCGACATACGCATCGAAGTCAAACTTCTGTGGTGATATTGCTTCTACTGGAGTTGCCTGGGAATCGGCGATACTATTATCAAATTTATTATTCATAAATTACTCCAATCTAACTTCCAACTGAAACAAGAAATATAAGCAATCCAATTACTACAAAAACACCGACAATTGAAAGAGAGAATCCAATAATATCTTCTTTATCCCACTTATCAAATTCCCAAGCGGATTTAGGCAGAACTTTCATGTGATCAAATCGTTCCGGGTTGTTATAAGAAAGTTCCAATTCTTTAATATCTGACTCAGGATCATCAGCCACTTTCGTTTTCATCTTAGCAAAAAATCGATCGATACGATCATTGCTTTCCTCTTTAGTATAAAGCGCAACTAAAAGAAACACAACAAATGGGACTACCGTACGGATAATTATACGAATTGTTTCATTCATTGCATAAGAGTTTTTACTTAGATCGAATCCAATCCGATCAAGAAATACCAGTTCAATATTTAACATGCCCGATCCGGCAAGTTGGTTATTATTTAATTTTTTAATCCCTTTTGTCCAAAAGATCGACTTTTGAGGCAAGATATATGTCTTTTCAAATCTATCTCCAATTTCTAATTGTTCTGGGGCAGTTGTGCTTTCCTTCTCTCCAATTGGAAGATTTTCCCAAATCGATATTTCATGCAGACGTGCTTTTACATCAGGTGCTTTGGCAGTGTACTCACGCACTACGGGAGCTGGGTTCGTTGTTTTAAGGAGAGATTCTTCCAAAGTCAATCCGCTCCAAAATAATGAGATCGACGCCGGCAAAATAAAAAAGAGAATTGAAGTAAACCCAATAGATGCCCAAGCAGCTTTAAGGTTTGCTCTGCGCCATTTCATTCCCAGCCAAAAACTTGCTGCTACTGTTACATTAACTTCCCACATGAATTTTAATATTTGTAGTATGGAATCGAATTGCGTTGCGATCAATGCAGCACCAATAAGAACAACTCCTCCAGTAATTCTTCCAATAAAAATATAATGTTTTTCAGATCTATTAGGAAATAGCGGTCGATACAAATTGTGAGTTAATAAACTGGAAGATGTTATCATAAGGCAATCTGATGTTGACATCTGTGCGGCTAATAAGCTGGCGATCATCAATCCAATCAAGCCAATATTTAGTCCGCCTAACAGATCTAAAGTGGCATATCCCCAAACATAGTCCGGGTTTGATATTTCTCCGCTGTAAAGAACTATTGCTATGATGGCAAAAAATCCCCACAATACTGTAACAAACCGCTTCATAAAACTGCCTGCTACAAATCCAACCCTAGCAGCATATTCATTTTTTGCCGAACCATTCGCAACAAGAGAGTTAGGTTGAATAACTACATTCAATGTACCCATCACCGCCAAAGCCAAAATATAATACCAGGTAAAATCAATAGCTGACGGTGAACCAAATATTTCGAAAGTTGATTCTGGAAGTTGTTCGTGGATTATTCGAAATGCATCGAACATCCCATTGCCGTTGTATATCAAACTAATTTTTGAAAGTGCAAACGGAATCAAGAGAAATGAAAGAATGATAATAAATATACCCTGAATTGTATCGGTTATAAATGCTGCTTCTAAACCACCTGTTATTGCATAAGCTAGAACAATAAAAACAATAAGCCACATCAATATGTTCTGATTTATTTGCGAAAATGTTTTTTGAGGCTTTATAAAGTTTAATTCCGCTAATCTCTCTTTTTGATCTGCATTTAATGTAACATAATCTGCTGCTCTAAGATTATCAAGCTCTTTAGCCATATCATATTCAGCTTTTTCTTCAACTGTAAATTGACTTATTTCTTTTGGAGTAAGCGCCGCTACAGTTTTTGTAACCGCACTAAAACCTACCGATAGAATAGCCATCATACCAATAGTTCCAATAATGGCATAAACTCCTGCTAAAGCTTTTGAGCCATAACGCTCCTCGAAAAAGTCACCAAGCGTAATTAAGCGAAGCCGACGCATCCAAGGCATAACAAGCCAATATAACGGTGTTGAAAAAAGATAAAGAAGTGAACTCCAAATGCCTGAAGCACCGTTACTGAATGTTGTTGTAGAAACGCCTATAGCAGTATCAGCCGAAGTACCTTGTCCAAAAGCAGCAAATGTCTGAATAAACTTTCCAAATCGTCTGCCGGCTAAAAAATAATCTTCCTGATCTTTTATTCTGCTCATCGACCAGAAACCAATGGCAATTATGACTAAGAAATAAGAAACGATAACTAAAATATCTATGAGACCTAATCCAAACACTCACTTTCCTTAATTTTATTAAATGTAATTTTCCAACAATTTTTTGCCGTCATCCAAAGATGGTACAATAACTTTCATTATTACACCTTGATCAAGTTCTTTAAAAATATCACGCGGGATCATCTTATCATAAAGTAAAACAACTTTATGCTTCAGCGCCTTTTCATATATATTGTCCCAGTTCTGCATTTCAGGATTGCCGAAATTAAGCCCAGCATTTCCTTTAATACTCATAACTTGCTCTATTATATGATCGCCTTTGCCACAGTAATGATGGATACCACCGCCGCATTGTTCTGCTAACATCTCGTTGTAAGGTAAAACAAATTCATTGTACAGGTCGGGTGAAATCTGAATTGAGTTGTCATCCACGTTTCTGATTTTTCCCGGATAGCAGTAATTCCAATAGTAACCGGTTCCGTTGTAACCGATATATTCAGCTAAATAGTTTGTCAAATTGATTAATATTGTTGTAATCTTCTGCATAACATCGTGAGTAAATTCAGGTTCCAAAATCACATCTGTATATGCATCAGTTCCTCTCAATAAAAAGTAGAGATTAAATGGTCCTTGCAGATCGGGCAGCGAAAAATGTATAGCCTCAGCAAGTTTGGGAAAATCGGAGAGCAGTTCTTTCCATGCTTCTATTATATTACGATACTTATTAATTATCCAATGATTTTTAAAATCTATTTCATCAATATTTATAGCTTTTAATTGTTGATAATTAAGTTGAGACTCAACAGCAGGCAT
>JAADIB010000352.1 GCA_013151565.1 Chlorobiota bacterium | reverse complement strand
GAAGTTGCTCATGCTAAAGAAGAAGGTGTGCAGTTTTTATTCCTTCAAAATGCTAAAAGAATAATCGGTGACGAGAAAAGCCGCGTTAAAGCAATGGAATGTCTGCGATACGAACTTGGCGAACCTGATGAATCAGGCAGAAGACGACCGATAGTAATTGAAGGAAGCGAGTTCATCCTTGATGTTGACACTGTAATTGTTGCAATCGGCAATGGCAGTAATCCTCTTGTTAGTCAAACCACTCCGGAATTAGAGGTAAATAAATGGGGTAATTTAATTGTTGATGAAAAAATGAAAACTTCTGTTGACAGAGTTTATGCCGGCGGCGATATTGTACTCGGCGCTGCAACGGTTATCCTTGCTATGGGCGAAGGAAGAACCGCTGCCGCTTCAATCAATGAAATGCTGCATAACGAGATAATCCAGGAAACGGCAGACACATTACCAAACTAACATTATAATAGTCATTCCCGCATGTATTTAGCGGGAATCCATAATGGAATAGATTATAATCCGGCAATTAATTTCGATTGATTAGCCGGATTTTTTTTAAATTTTGCGAAACCTATAACTGCACCCCCAATTATTTATCAACCATCTCCCCAAATAATTGAACCAAAATTATGCAATAGAGTTAAGATAAAAAGTAACAAAACAATCAATAGATATTTAGAATAAAGACTTTCCCCGATTGGTCGGGATTAGTCGTCTGTGTATTAATGCTTTTCTAATGCATAATTAGGGTTGAACCTATGCATATTTATATTTACCTCAAACCTAATTGCATTAATGGCAAATGATTATTTATATTTATATAACATTCTATAATAATAAACTATGCGTCATAATATATCACATAATGTAACACAATTACTGAATCAAGTTTCCAACGGGGACGAATTCGCTTTAAATAGTATTCTCCCTCTTGTTTATAACGAGCTGCGGAAAATCTCGTCTAAATATTTGCGAGACGAATACAGACATAACACATTACAGACAACTGAACTTGTTCATGAAGCGTATTTAAAACTTATAGGAAGCAATTCACTCTCTTGGGAAAGCAGAGCTCATTTTTATGGAATTGCAGCAAAATCGATGCGGCAGATTTTGGTAGATCACGCTAGAAAAAGAAAATCTCAAAAACGCGGCAAGGGAGAAACACTTTTGCCGTTGGAAAATGCAAATTTTGTTGTCGGAGAATCAGAAGAACAGATTCTAAATCTTAATGATGCATTAAATAAGCTGGAAACCTTAGAAGAAAGATCGGCAAAAATAGTTGAACTAAGATTTTTTTCAGGTCTTTCTATAGAAGAAACAGCAAAGCTTTTAAATATTTCTACAGCCACAGTAAAACGAGATTGGAAATTTGCCAAAGCGTGGCTCTACCGCGAAATTAACTGATCTTTCAGAAAATTCCTCTTATCGTATTTATATGAACAACAATATTAATGAAATATTAAAATCGATTTTTGAAAAAGCGCTTGAACTCGATAAAAATAAACGAGAGGGATATTTTGAAAGTCTTCCGGAAAACCAAAGAATCTACATTAAAGAAGTTAAATCATTAATTACTTCCTACGAAACAACAGATGATTTTTTAGAAATTGCCTCAACTGGTAATGAAATCTTTTCTTATGATGAAAATCAGCCGAATCCGCTAATTGGAAAACATATTGGGTCTTACTTAATAGAAGGAGAAGTCGGCTTTGGTGGAATGGGTATTGTTTTAATTGGCAAAAGAGATGATAAAGAGTTTGAGCAGAAAGTTGCAATTAAAATTCTTAAACAAGGGCTATCCACAAAATATTTAGTAAAAAGATTTGAAACAGAACGTCAAATTTTAGCAAATCTTCAGCACCCTAATATTGCCAAACTTTTCGATGGTGGAACTACAGATGATGGGCTTCCTTATCTTATTATGGAATTTATAGATGGTATTCCAATTACTGAATATTGTGATAAACATAAACTTAATATTAAAAAAAGATTGAAATTATTTCAGTCCGTTTGTGACGCTGTTCAATATGCTCATCAGAATTTAGTAATACATCGAGACATAAAACCCGGAAACATTTTAGTTAACAAGGAAGGTAGACCAAAGCTTCTTGATTTTGGAGTAGCAAAATTATTAGGTGACGAAAATAATTTAACTAAAACAAGAATGTGGCATCTTACTCCGGAATATGCAAGTCCTGAACAAATATTAGGAGAAAATATTACAACATCTAGTGATATTTATTCCCTTGGAGTTCTTTTATATCAACTACTTACCGGTTGTCAGCCTTATAAAATTAATAATAGCTCTCCCTTCGCAATAAGTAAGATCATTACTGAAGAAAAAATTGCAAAGCCGAGCGAAATTAAAAGAACTAGCGAGTCCTCAGGTGACTTGGAAACTTGTGAAGAGGACGCCGGAAAAGTATCAAACTTGCTGAAAGGTGATCTTGACAATATAATACTGAAAGCAATGCGCAAAGATACTGCTCAACGATATAAGTCAGTACAAGAATTAAGTGATGATATTGATCGTCACTTAAAAGGACTGCCAGTAATTGCTCGAAAAGATACAATTCCATACAAACTTTCAAAATTTGTAAAGCGTCATAAAGTTGGAGTTTCTCTTTTCATTCTAACTAATATCATAATTTTCTTAAGTATTGCAGCAATTGTTTACCAGGGAGAAATTGCCGCTGAAGAGAGAGATAAAGCAAGAATTGAGAACAAAAAATTTATAAAAGTTAATTCCTTTCTGCAGCAAATGCTTTCTTCCGTTGATCCTTCCGAAATAGGAAGAGATGTAAAAGTTTATGACATATTAGAAAAAGCAGCAAACGATGTTGAAACTGAATTAACTGACCAGCCGGAGATTGAGGCGTCAATAAGAAGTACTTTAGGTAATACTTATGTTAATCTTGGTGAATATGATAAGGGGAAACCGTTTTTAGATAAAGCTCTTACTATTAATGAAAATATATTTGGAAAGGAAAGTGAACAAACCGCACAAAGTCTGCACGATCTTGCCCTTTACTATGATTGGGTTGGCGATTATAAAATAGCAGATTCATTATATAGCAGATCAATAGAGATCTTTCGAAAGGTATTGAATAAACCGACCAAGCGTTTTGCAGATGCTCTGAATGATTACGCCATAACCACAATGAATGTTGGTCACTATGAAAAAGCAGATAAACTGTATAACGAAGCTATTGATATTGCATTATCACTTTATGGAGAGAAGAACAGAAATACTGCTGTTTTTATGAATAACTTAGCCCTTAATTCTTTGGATGCAGGAGATCTTGACGAAGCGGAGAAATACTTTAAGAGGTCTTTAGCAATAATAATTGAACTATTAGGTGAAAACAGACCTGAAGTTGGAAGTAACTATAACAACCTAGCCTATCTATATATGGTTAAAAATGAATATGAATTAGCAGAAGAATATTTACAAAAGTCTTATCAATTAAAAGTTGCTTTAAAAGGAGAAGATCACTCGGATGTAGGTTTGGCTTTGAATAATCTAGGGGTGATAAATATTAGAATGGGGAACTATGTTCAAGCGGAAAAATATTTATCGAAGGCAATTGAACAATACAGAAAGTCTTTAGATGCAACTCACCCGTTAGTTGCTTTAAGTCAATACTGGCTGGGTAAAACTTTTTTAGAAACGGAACGATTTGATAAAGCCGAAGATGTTCTTAGAAAGTCTTTGAAAACTAGAATTAAAAGATTGCCGAAGGAAAATATAGATGTCTGGCGATCAAAAACAGAATTAGGAATTTGTTTATTCAAAAATGAAAAGTATAAAGAGGCAGAAACAATGCTTTTGCCTACCTTAGAGTATTACAAAACAAATTTTTCGGAAGATAACGAACAAATTACAAGATTGTATGACCATACCATTCAACTGTACAAAACAACTGGGGACAAAAGAAAAGCCGAAAACTATGCAGACCAACTAGCATCTTTCACTAAAGAAAACAACTCAAAATAATAAAGCACTACCCAAGTAAACCCTTTTTATTTATCCAAATTATAATATTCAATTTTTTTTACTTCAAATGAGCCAATCCACATAAGTTTTGCGCATGTGTAAATGAAGGCGTAAAATCAAAAGGATTTGTAT
>JAADIB010000278.1 GCA_013151565.1 Chlorobiota bacterium | reverse complement strand
GAGTATATAATGAAAACTAAAAATCTTAAAATAGCTGATGGTGCATTCTCAGAAGAAACAGATCCAGACCCAAATCCAACAGAAGCCTTTCACTCTTTTGCGAATACCAATATAATTTTAAATGCCAGAATTGTTGGAGGAGTTGATACAGTCTTAGATAAAGTTAAGAGTCTTTGGAAACCCGGAATGAAACTGATAGTTGTTACTTATTGTCAAACTCCGGAAGAGCAGGAAATAGTTTATAATCGTATTCATGAGATTTGTGTTTAAAACTACAAGGAAAAAATAATGAGTAAAAATATAAGTTTGTTTTTCATGTTTTGTTTTTTGTTCTCATCCAATATTTATAATGCTGGAGTTTCTAATAATATTAATAACACCAGTGAAAAAATATTTTATATCTCTCCAAACGGAAATGATAAAAATGATGGTACAGAGGAAAATCCTTTTGCTACTCTAGAGCGGGTAAAAATTGCAATGAAAAATATTGATGGAAAACCAATTACCATATATCTTCGTGAGGGATACTATCCGCTGAGCAAGACATTTACTTTAGGTAAGAGAGATGTCACACAGAGTTCTCCAATAATTATTTCATCTTATCCCGGGGAAACAGCACATATAATTGGTGGAAAGGAAATCCATGGCTTTGTTCCAATTGATTCCGATTCTGATGTTTACAATAAAATAGGTCCTGATATTCGAAAAAATATTCTGATGGTTGATCTAAAGAAACAGGGGATAACAGAATATGGGAATTTATCTGCAAGAGGTTTCGGCAGAGATATTCAGCCTTCTGGACTTGAGTTATACTTTAACGAAAAACCTATGACACTTGCACGCTGGCCGAATGACGATTGGACAACAATTAAAGATGTCCCGGAATCCTTGGATGGCAAAGGGTTTGTTTACAAAGGTGATCGTCCTGCAAGATGGTTAAACGCTCCTGATCTCTGGCTTCACGGTTACTGGAAGTATGACTGGGCAGATAGATATGTTAAAGTTGCTTCGATAGATACAGTAACAAAAACCATAATTACGGAGGAACCATACAGCGGTTATCCGTTTACAAAAGGGAAAAGATTCTATGCACTGAATTTATTGGAGGAGTTGGATTCTCCAGGCGAGTGGTACCTGGATAGGGAAAAAGGAATTCTCTATTTCTGGTCGCCGTCCGATCTTCAAGATGCAAAAGTATTCGTATCCATTTTACAAAAACCGCTAATCCAATTAGAAGATGTAAGCAATATTACTTTCAAAGATATTACATTTGAATATACCTGCGGAGCCGGTATTGAAATTATTGATGGAAGCAGCAATAAAATTGATGGATGTGTTTTACGTAATATGGGAACAGTTGCAGTCAGCATTGGCAGACTTGTGCCTAATCCGGGTGGGAAAATTTATAAGAATACACTTTACAATAAGGATGCCGGTCATAATAATGGAGTGTTAAATAGTGAGATATATGCCACAGGTGAAGGCGGGATAATTCTTGCCGGCGGTGATCGGGCTACATTGATACCCGGAAATAATTATGCGATTAATAATAATATTTATGATTGTTCGCGCTGGGTACGGACTTACCGTGCGGGAATATTTATGTATGGTGTAGGCAATATTGTGAAGCACAATCTTATTCATGATCTTCCTCATACTGCAGTGTTCTTCTGGGGGAACGAACATCTTCTGGAGTATAATGAGATTCATCATGTATGTATGGAAACAGGGGATGCCGGTGCTTTTTATATAGGACGTGATTGGACTCAAAGAGGCAGCATCATACGCTATAATTACTTCCATGATCTTCACGGAGTTGAAGGGCAGACGGGTTGGAATGAGGTAATGGCAATATATCTTGATGATTGGGCTAGCGGGACAACAATTTTTGGGAACATATTTTATAAAGCCGGTCGTTCGATCATGATCGGAGGCGGGAGGGATAATCTTGTCGAAAACAATATCATCATTGATGGCTCTCCCGCTATACATGTGGATGCCAGAGGAATGGGTTGGGCGAAATATTATTTCGACGGTACTAATAATACTTTATTTGATCGTCTTGAAGCTGTTCATCCAAACAAACCTCCATACAGCGAACGGTATCCTGAGCTTTTAACTATTCTTGATGATGATCCGGCTTTGCCAAAAGGGAACAAAATTATTAGGAACATCAGCTCTGGCGGTAAATGGGTTGAATTGCTTAATAAAGAAACTGAACCCCTAGTATATTTCCAAGATAATAGTATTGATGTAGATAAAAACCTGCTTTTAAATAAAGACGGTAAGATTCAAATTCAATATGATTCAAAAGTGTTTCCACCCGGATTTAAACATATTCCTATCGAAAAAATTGGGTTGAACAAAGCAAATAAAAATTAGAGGAATCAGACATGAAAAATATTATTAGACAGTTAGTTGTGATCGGTTTACTTATGGTGTCTACGGTTTATAGTGCCGGATTAAAAGCAAATGTCGCTTCAATAGATTTGACTCCACCCCTGGAGATGAAATTCGCTCTCGGCGGCTACGGTGATAGGATGAGTAAACCTGCCGAGGGAATTCATGATAGGATTTGGGCAAAAGCACTGGTGCTGAAAAAAGGCGATAAAAAATATGCGATTGTCACAATGGATATGCTCGGACTTCCACCGAATGTTAAGCCGGAGCTAATTAAAAGATTAGCTGCAGAAGGGTGGACAGAGGAAAATATTATGCTGTTGCCGAGTCATTCTCATACAAGCTTTGATATGACAGCGTTAAACGATAAGAATAATCTTAATAGTCCGCAAATTGGAATATTCCAGCCCGAGTTATTGGAACATGTTCTCTCATCTCTTTCTAAAGTAATAAGAGAAGCGGATAAAAATTTGCAGGTTGTACGCGTTGGAACTGGTAGAATTACTGTTGAGGGAATGAATAGGAATAGAAGAGGAGACCCAGATGTTGACAAAGGACTTACAGTAACCCGTATTGATTATGAGAACGGAACACCGATGGCTGTGCTTGTGAACTGGACTGCTCACCCAACATTCATGAGTGAAAAAGATATGTGGGTTTCAGGCGGCTGGCCCGGCTATCTCCAGCGTGAATTACAGCAGTGGATTGATGACGGAGTTACGGTAATGTATTATAACGGTGCGGAGGGTGACCAATCTCCGATAGGCGTAAGTGTAGTAAGTCATTACGAGAAAGCTGAAATTTACGGGCGGGCAATGGCTATTAAAGCTTTTGATGTTTACAAAAATATAAAAACGAAATCTGACGTAGTATTTAACTATGCATTCAACAAAGTTGATCTTCCTAAAAGAAGAGTACATCCCTCTTTCATGAAAACGGGCGGGGCTGAATATAATTTAACACCCGAAGCGCTGGATGCTGTGTTGAATGTTATGAGCCCGCCTTCAGCAAGTGTTGGCGCTGTAAGAATCGGGAATTTAATGATTGTCGGCGCTCCTGGTGAATTAGCTGCAGGACTGGGTCTGCATATTAAAAATGTACTGATGAAAAAAGGAATTAAATACCCAACAATCGGCGGACTTGCAAATGAATGGATAAGCTACATCTTAAGTGCAGACCAATATAATAACGGCGCTGGATATGAATCGAGCGTGAGTTTTTATGGTGATAAGTTAGGCGCTGTGATTGTAAAGAGTATGCTTGATACTTCACTTTCGTTAACTCACTAAATTCTGATATAAAAATTCTTGAAGGATAAACATGAAACAAAAGAGCAAATTCTTGAATGTTATCTGTATAATTATTTTCTACTTAACAGGTAATTTACTCTTAGCCCAAAGTAAAGATTCTCTTATTATTGCTGATAATTCTCAAGCTTTTTACGATATCATATTAGTAGGTGAATCAAACGGTGTTGTTGAGACATCAGTTAAAGACCTATCGAAATATTTGCAGCAAATATCCGGTGCTCAGTTTGAAGTAAAAAATAAGAAAGGGGAAAAACCGGCAATTTATGTCGGCGACAAGGATCAAAGATTTTTTAACGGAAAGTTTTCACATTTACAAACACGAAATTCCTTTTCTGTCAATATGCAGCGAGATTCAAAAGGTGTGAACGATATCTATCTTGTCGGGCAAGATTCAACGGCAACGGCATTTGCGGTCTATACTT
>JAADIB010000229.1 GCA_013151565.1 Chlorobiota bacterium | reverse complement strand
ATGGATTTGCGGAAGTGTTTCCAAAACATAAATACGAAATTGTTAAAGCATTACAGGATCGCGGTCATATTTCAGGTATGACCGGGGACGGGGTTAATGATGCTCCTGCTCTAAAACAAGCAAATATAGGTATTGCTGTTAGCGGTGCAACCGATGCTGCCCGGGCTGCTGCTGCATTAGTATTAACAGCTCCCGGTCTTTCGGTTATTATTAAAGCAGTTGAGGAAGCCCGAAAGATATTCGAGCGGATGAATTCTTATGCAATCTACCGAATTACCGAAACAATCCGCATTATGTTTTTTGTTGTGCTGGCAATGATGGTGTTTAACTTTTACCCCATTACATCAGTTATGATAATTTTGCTTGCTGTTCTTAACGATTTGCCGATTATGACAATTGCATACGACAATACTTGGCTTGATCCGAAACCGGTGCGCTGGGATATGCACCGCGTTCTTACACTCTCAACCACTTTGGGACTTTTGGGAGTTATCGAAACATTTCTACTGCTCGCTATCGCGAAGTTATGGCTTGGATTAGATGTGGCTCATCTGCAGTCATTTATCTACTTAAAATTAGCTGTCGCAGGACATATGACATTGTTTGTTGTAAGAACTAAACAACCATTCTTATCAAAACCTTATCCGGCAAAAATACTTTTGTTCGCCATCCTTGGAACGCAGATTTTAGCAGCAGCTATTGTTGGTTTCGGCATCTTTGTACCAGCTATTCCTTGGAGTTATGTAGGACTGATTTGGGGTTATTGTATTATTTGGGCATTTATTGAAGATCGGGTGAAGTTGGAAGTTTATAAACATCTTAATTTAACAGGCAAACGACATAAGACCTTCTTAAAAACATTAAAAACTCCGTTACACGAACATGGCTATTTGAGAAACAAATAATTTGTTTTTGTTCTTAATTTTGTGGACGGATAATTATAATGATGAAAATATTTTAAAAGAATTTTTATATTTTTTTGGAGGGAACCCAATTTAAAATCTAAATAATAATTTTAGATAAACCCAAGTATTGTTATTATTAGTTCACAACTGTTTTGAACATCATCGTTTTTTTCTATTGCACAATCTCGGATAAATATTGGGTATTATTATTCATGATTTTCGATTTATGTATAGAGTACTAAAAACGTTTTCGGATCTTTTAGACTGACTTATAAAGTAAGAATTATTTCCCTTGTGATTTACAACACAGATCAATCTTTACATATGCACTATATTTTGAGTGTAGATTTTACAAATACAGATAGGCGGGAAGAACTTGGCTGGGACTTCTCGCCTTTTTTATTTTATCCTAAAATGGTTTTAGCTCAGCACATCTACAACTTATTCCCTTTGACATGTTAAATAATTAAGGTAATTTTGCAATGTAATTATTTGTAATGCTTCAGTCACCACTTTTGTTTGTAATTCTTAATAAGATATTCATTCATCCAACTACTGATCCAGAACATAATAAAATTTTAGAATATCTATTTAGAAGGAAAACCAATTAATGTCGTTCCAAAATATCAATCTTATTAAACCGATACATAGAGCCTTATCAGAAGAAGGCTACAAAACCCCAACACCAATTCAGAAACGAGCAATACCAATTATACTTGAGAAGAAAGATCTTCTTGGATGTGCGCAAACAGGCACTGGTAAAACGGCTGCATTTGCTGTTCCAATTTTACAAATTCTTTATAATGAAAAAAAAGGCGGTTACAAGCGGAGAACTATTCGTTCTTTAATTGTTACTCCGACAAGAGAACTTGCAATTCAAATTGGAGATAGTTTTAAAGCTTACGGTAAACATACCGGGCTTAAAAATGTGGTTGTCTTCGGGGGTGTTAAGCAAAAAGTCCAGACAGATAGATTGTTGGCTGGAGTGGATATATTAATTGCTACTCCTGGAAGACTATTAGACCTAATGAATCAAAATTATATAACTCTCAATCATATAGAATTATTTGTTCTTGACGAAGCTGACCGCATGCTTGATATGGGATTTATAAATGATGTTAAAAAAATAATTTCAGAATTGCCGTCCAAAAGACAATCACTTTTTTTCTCAGCAACAATGCCTCCGGAAATTGTAAAACTTGCCAGAACCATTTTGGTAAAACCTGTTAAAGTAGAGATAACTCCGCAATCACCAACCGTTGAAGCAATTAAACAAAGTATCTATTATGTTGGTAAATCAGATAAGAAAGAACTTCTGATTCACCTATTGAAAGATTCTAATATTGAATCAGCCCTAGTATTTACACGGACGAAACACGGCGCCGATAAAGTTGCGAGATTTCTGAACAGAGCCAAGATATTATCAGAAGCTATTCATGGCAACAAATCACAAAACGCACGTCAGCGTGCTTTGAAGAATTTTAAGACAAGGCAAATACGCGTTTTGGTTGCTACTGATATTGCCGCACGTGGAATTGATATTGATGAACTTTCGCATGTGATAAATTATGATATCCCAAATATTCCAGAGACTTATGTTCATAGAATTGGACGGACAGGGCGAGCCGGATTGGGCGGTGTAGCTATTTCGCTTTGCGATGGAGAAGAGAAAGCATATCTGAAAGATATCAACAAATTGATCTCGATACCAATTCCTGTTATTGAAGATCACCCATTTGTCTCTAAAGAAATTGCAAAGGTAATTCCTAAACAAATAGTTAAGAAACCCGAACAAAGAAAAGTTAAGTCTAAAAAACAAAACGGTTCTGCGAACACCAAATCAAGGCGCAATAAACGAAGAAATAGAAATGTATGGACTAACAGATAGGATTTAATTCTAAATCACTAAAAAGCTTTAGAATATTTGTAGTTCTTCCACTTCATTGTTAAATTTCTAATATGGTAAAACAAATATTCAAAAGTTTTCTTAAAAGTTTATTCGTCTTTTTTATCTTCGTGCATTTTAATTACCTTACCACAGAACTATTGTTCGCTCAATCACGCGCTGAAGTAAAAATATCTAATGATATTCCAACACTATTTATAGATGGAAAGCCTTATCCGCCATTTGCGTATATGTCATATTTAGGAGAAAAGAAGTATTATAAAGAGATCGCAGCAACTGGTATTCATCTTTACAATATCCCATCTTATCTTGGTGAAAGAGGCATAAATTCAACTTCGGGAATTGGTTCTTTCAGATCACCAATTTGGATTGGAGAAGATCACTACGATTTTTCCAGTTTAATTAAAGACTTTGAAGATATTATTGAATCAGATCCGCAAGCCAAAGTAATAATTCGTTTTTATTTAGATCCTCCAAAATGGTGGGAAGATATAAATCCGGAAGCATCTTCTCAATTACCCGATGGAAGTACATTCCGTCAGTGCTTTGCATCTGAAACATGGCGGATTGAAACAGGCAAAGTTCTTGAGGATTGTATTGAATGGGTGTTAAAGTCTAAGTACTCTAAATATTTAATTGGAATACATGTTGCAAGTGGCTTCACTGAAGAATGGTTTTATCACCCCAAGCAATATCATGATGAAAACCCGGTTCGATTAGAAGCATTTCGTGAATGGTTGAGAGATGAATATCATAACAGCACCAAGGCTCTGCAAAATGGATGGAATGATCAAAGCGTTACTTTTGAATCAGCACAATTAGCAAACATTAGCGAACCAGGAGAAAGAAGAGAATGGAGGGATCCAGCAAAGGAGCAAAATTATATTGATACTTATCGTTTTCAAGCTGAGGTAATGGTTGAGAACATTGAGTATTTCTCAAAAATTGTGAAGGAAATAAGTGACGGAAATCTGCTGACAGGAGCTTTCTATGGATATCACTATTTTGTTACTGATCCAAGGCGAGGACATGGTGCGCTGGCTAAACTGCTGGAATGCAAGTACCTGGATTATCTTTCAAGTCCAAATGATTATAACCGTGTTATTGGTGAAGACTGGTCGCCAATGGCGGCAGTACAATCGGTACAATTACATGGAAAACTTTGGCTTGCCGAAAATGACACGCGAACTTCAATAACAACTTTGCTAAAAGATCGTTCGCAGGGAATTGGGACAGTATGAAAGTGGTGTGTGGCTTGGTCCTAAAGAGATGGAAACTTCAGTATCTTTTTTGTGGAAGAACGCCGGTCGTATGCTTGCTTATGGTTATGGAGGATGGTGGTTCGACATGTGGGGAGGCTGGTTCAGCGATCCGGCGTTACTAAATGTAATAGAAAAGACACAGCAGTTTTATACAAAATTTCATCCGCAGAATAAGGATAAGATGCGATCCCAAGTGTGTGTAATAGTTGATGAAGAACTTTCGTTCTGGGATGCAAGCTATGGAAAGCTTACCAATGAAATTTTATCTAATCGTTATCCGTTAGCGAAAACGGGAGCGCCGTATGATCTATTTCTGCGTACTGATCTTGATAATATTTCTACAACCCAATACAAAGTAATTTGGCTGATGGGACTACTTAAATTGCAAAAGAATGAAATACTTAAAATAGAAAAGTGGCGGCAGCAAGGAATTACAGTTTTAT
>JAADIB010000360.1 GCA_013151565.1 Chlorobiota bacterium | reverse complement strand
ACCCATTTGATAATAGCAACGACTTTATCCTTATCCAGTTTTGGTTTAGCCGGCTTACCCCCGCAGATATCATTTACTTCATTGTATATCTGTTTAATTGGCTTGATCGGAAGGTCGCTTCCTTTAATAGCTTTCAATAAATCCTTTCTTCTCGGATTAATGGCAATTCCTCGCTCTGTAACAATCACATCAACAAGTTCACCCGGAGCAACTAGCGTTGTTACTTCGTCAACGATGACAGGAATTCTATCGCGGAAAGAGGGGATTGCAAGGATTACCGTTTTGCCGAACATGCAATTCTGCCAGCCTCCGATTCCGTGCAGCAAATAACCGTCGGAATGTGTTACAACGTTTGCGTTGAAATTTATATCGGCGCCAAGTACAACAGCATCAAGCATGGAAGCGAAGTTACCCTTGCCGTGAAAGTTGTAGCTTGTGAACGGACTTGTATTGATGTGATTAATATTTTCACGCATTGAACGTACACCTTCGAGATCGAATGTCTGCCCATCAAGGATATAATCGGTCAATCCTTCTTCAAGCATTTCCACCAAATATTTTGTACTGCCTCCTCGGATAAATCTTGCTTTAATATTTTGCTTGATCATTTTCTCTTTCAGATAAAGAGCAAAGGCAAGATTAGTTCCGCCTGCACCGGCTTGGAATGAAAATCCATCTTTCATAATCCCGGAATCTTCCAGAAACCGAGCAACGTATTCTGCAATCAAAAGTCTATCCGGACTTTTAGTGACTTGAGTTGTACCGGATACAATTTTAGACGGATCACCGAGCGATTCAACTTCAACAACATAATCAACATTGTTGCCTTGTATTTGCCACGGCGTACAAGGGAAGGCGATAAGGTTATCAGTAACAACGATAACACTATCGGCATATTGGGAATCTGCCAGAGCAAAACCGAGAAGTCCGCAAGCTGATTTACCTCTGTCACCGGTTGCATTACCAAACTGGTCGGCTGTCGGTGCAGCGATAACAGAAATATCGATGTGTACTTCACCATCTTGAATGGATTGGTATCGTCCGCCGTGTGACCGTAAAATACCGATACCTTTCATCTTTCCTTCGGAAGTATATTTCCCAAGCGGTCCGTTCATTGAGCCTTCGATATGATGAATTGTACCATCATCCAAGTATTTAATTAAATGCTCATGAACAGGAAAAGAAGCGCTAGGGAACCAGCGTATATTTTTCACTCCCATCGATTTTACAGTATCAAAAAGAATATTAGTAAGTAAATCTCCGTTGCGTAAATGATGATGAGTAGAGATCGTCATTCCATCCTTTAATCCGGCTTTCTTCAGTGCAGTCTTAAGATTTTTCACAACCTTGTTTCCATCAAGCGGATAATCCGCACAACTTTTGATCGGCGGTCCATATTTTCTGCCGGATGGTTTATATTTATTAACTCCCTTGAAAGGAATTTGTTTCTCGCCGTTTACAGATGTCGGGACTAATCGTCCTGCTGCATTTTTTATAAGTTTCATAGGTTATATTGCTTAATTGTTAAATTGTTACTTATTCTTTTAATTTATCATTTGTATATTTTATCAAACTGTGAATTGATTTGGGGAGTTTATTCAACTCGTCAAAAATATATTTGTATGTGTCATCTGAAATAAGTTTCCTTCTAATTGCTTTTTCATTCCAGTCTAGCGCTTCATACATTGAACCAAAAGCAATTCTGTAAAATTTAATCTTATCTTTTTTGCCATATCTTCCAAATCCCTCAGCTATATTAGCTGAAATAGAATCTGATGAATCAACAAACTGTGCACCTATTGTTTTCTTAGCAAAATAGTCCCATTTTATAACAATATCCCAAACATAATTACTTAATTTAAAAGCAATCTTATATGCTTCAATATCATTTAGTTTCAAATACTTTTTCTCTTCCATTATTCATCCAAATATTATTTAGCAATTAAACAATAGAACAATTTAACAATTATAATAATCCATTCAACTTAGCCAATTCAATAGTATTAACCGCTCTCTTCACTACCGGCGCGTCAATCATCTTACTTCCGATTGAAACCACGCCAAGTCCCTTTGATTTTGCTTCTTCAAAAGCTGCCACAATTTCTTGAGCTTTTTCTATCTCCGCTTCTGTCGGGGCAAATGCTTCGTGAACAACTTTAATTTGTCGAGGATGAATACAGCCTTTTCCTTCAAAGCCTAATCCCTTTGCTTCGATTACTGAAGCTCGTAAGCCTTCCATATCGTTTACATCAGAAAATACAGTATCAATGGCTTGAATGCCCGCCGCTTTTGCTGCATTGACCAATACCGCACGAGCATAAAAACTTTCCCTACCTTCATTTGTTCGTTGAGTTCCGATATCGGCTGTGTAGTCTTCCAATCCAATAGCGAGGGCACAATTGTTTTCACTGGCAGAAGCAATTTCATAAGCATTAACAATACCAAGCGCTGATTCAATTATAGGCATAAAGAAAATATTGTTCCTAATTTTATATGCTTTTTTCAACTCAGCAACTTTTTTTTCAACTTGATGAATTTGTTCTGCATATTCAACTTTTGGGATCAAGATCACATGAACATTATGCGGAACAATATATTTCAAGTCATCTAAGCCTTGCGGTAACTGGTTGATGCGTACCATGCGTTCAGAACCGTAAAAGTTAATAGTGCGCAGTGCATTACGTACTACTAATTGAGCTGCATCTTTTTCAGAAGGAGCAACTGAATCCTCCAGATCAAGAATCACTCCGTCAGGCTTATGCAAACCGGCATTGGGATAAAATTTAGGTTCATTGCCGGGGAGATAGAGTCTGCTTCGTCTCAATTTATCTTTCGTGGTTTTGTATTTATTCTTCTTGTTAAACTCCGGTAGATACTCTTTTACAATTTTCGGATTGAGTCTTTTTACAGCTAACTCAAATCGAGCCATTAAAGTCATAGGTAATGCGCCGTAATCTTCAACTAATATATTTGCATTTTTTATTTCGAAAAATCTGCACATATCCAGAATAGTTGAACGGATTGATTCTCCATACATCACATCGACTTTACTCTTTACTTCAAGTTTGATCCCGCCAATACGTTTGGATATAATTTCTATATAACAATCCGAACGAACTTTATTTCCCTGTTTCCCTGCTATTGCTTTTGCCATAGTTATTATCTTTTTTTATTGATAAGCTACTTTTATTTATAAATCATAAATAATAAAAAGCAAATTTCAAATAAAAAACAAATCCCATATTCAAAATCCTAAACATAATTCGTAAATTATAATTGGTATTGGAACTTGATATTTATCTGTATTTAGGAATTTGTCATTTAGAATTTATATTACAATATTAATTTATCCATAAAACTACCGATCGTCATACCTTCACAATTAAAAATCATCTCTTTTATTTTTGCTTGACGCTCTGCCGATAGAGTTCCGTCAGCTAAGCCGGCAAATTTATTATCGAGGTCTTCAATTGTCATCGGTTCACGCGGATCACCTTTCGGATATTCCATATATTCAGAGTACTCTTTACCATCCTTTGTTTTTACGACAACTTTAGAAGGCTGCTTTGCCGGGAACATCTTTTCAAATTCAATTGAAGGCTCACCTTTTATTTTATCAATCACTTCAAATATTCTCGGATCGTTTAATTTTTCATCACTGAAGGATTGTGTAGTTATCTTCTTATCAACAATTGCTGCTGCTAAGCAGTAGGGAAGTGAGTGATCAGCAGTTTCCCTTGATTCCGGACGGTATTTTGCCGGGTCGAATAAAATATCGTAAGCTTGAGCAAAGGCTGTTACTCTTATTTCCTCAATGTCGCTATAATCAAGATTGTTCTTCTTAACCGCATTAAGCGCACAGGAAATGTGTGTATGTGTTAAAGCCTCTGTCGGGAATGCTTTCATTCCGCATTCTAGGATTTTATAGCTGTCACCTAATCCGCCGATCAATGCTTCAATATCCCACGACCATTCGGAGACGCCGTCACGCCCCATCATTTCAGTAGGATTTTCTTTCTCCTCTTTTGCATTCCAACCAATGAAAGTATCCATAAATCCCTCTTTGCCTTCAAACACTTTTTCCGTACCGCTGTAACCTTTTTGTGCCATCAGCGCTGCAAATACTCCAGACTGAACAGCCATTGGATCAACAGTGTTTTTCATCATTGTAAGTTTACCTGCTGTTGGGCAACCAATCGTATGATTGTGTGAACCGTTTATCCCGATTGCATTTACCATTTCATCAACGGATAAACCAAGAAGTTTTCCGGCAACGATAGGGGATACAAATTGGGTAAGTGTTGCATGATGCCATTTTCTTTCACGCACTCCTGGTTTTGCAAAAAGGCATAACCTCATTTCAAATTCATAAGCCAGAACTATTGCCACGATCACATCTTCCATTGTTGCGCCGACCAATTCGCCCGCAGAAAGTGCAGCGGGAATAATATCTGAAGGATGAGACGGATCATCTTTCCAATAAATGTCGTTGAAGTCTAAAGCACGTATCATCAAAGAGT